>NZ_JAJPRF010000005.1 GCF_021206925.1 Rhodoflexus caldus
CCCTGAAAAGTCTGTGTCATAAGTCAGCCGAAGGGCAAAACAGGCGCATCACGGTCAATCATCGGCTCAATGAGCTTCGGGCGCAGGCAAGAACATTACTTAACAGCCCCGAAGGCAAAGCCCACCGAAGTAAGCACCCCATAGAAGTAGAAGCCGTATTTGGTCAGTTGAAACGCAACAACGGTTTTACCCGATTCAGTATGCGGGGATTGGAAAAGGTGCGCCTGGAATTCCTGCTCATGGCACTTGGGCACAACCTGCGCAAAATGGTGGCAAAGGCCCGCCGTTTTTTTTATCATTTTTTAGCCCTATATCGCGCCTTGCGGAGGCTAACAACCCTGTTTTACAAGCCATGCTTGCCCATAAAGCACAACCAAACTCTGTTATTGGCTAGTACTTAATGAAAAAGGCCGCCCCTTTTCGGACGGCCTCTTTAAAATAACTGTTTTTCAATAATTTACATCACATGCCGCTTATACTTTTACATAATTACGACTAAGTCCGCGAGTATTACGCCAAGAGCACTGAGTGTTTTTATGATGAATCTTTTCTTTGTGTACACTGCGGTCAAACCTTTGCGCACTACACGGTAAAAAAGAACGTGTTAATCTGCTCACCTGCTTATTTCAGCATGTTGAAAAGCAGGGTCAGTTTGGTTTTGAGTTGCCTTCTGTCCACAATAAAATCAAGGAAGCCATGCTCTAACAGGAATTCGGCTGTTTGGAAGCCTTTGGGAAGGTCTTTACCGATTGTTTCGCGAATGACACGCGGCCCTGCAAAGCCAATTAATGCTCCCGGCTCGGCAATATTAAAGTCGCCCAGCATGGCAAAAGACGCAGAAACGCCGCCTGTGGTAGGGTCTGTCATCAGCGATACATAGGGCACACCCGCTTCGTGCAACAAGGCAAGTTTAGCGGAGGTTTTTGCCATTTGCATCAACGAAAATCCCGCTTCCATCATACGCGCACCGCCCGAACGGGAAATGACCACCAATGGCCACCTGTTTTCTAATGCCACATCGATGGCGCGGGCGATTTTTTCGCCTACTACCGAACCCATGGAGCCGCCAATGAATTCAAAATCCATACAGGCGACAACAATATTGACTCCGTTCATTTTGCCGTAGGCAGAGCGTGCGGCATCGTTAAGGCCGGTTTTGGCGCGGCTGTCTTGCAGACGTGAAACGTAGGACTTGGTGTCGGAGAAATTGAGCGGGTCGCCCGCAATCAGTTCCGGAGCAATTTCGGTGAACTCATTCCCGTCAAACAGGATTTCAAAATACTCACGCGAACCGATTTTAACATGATAACCGTCCTCGGGGCTGACATAACAGTTGTTTTTCAACTCTTTCATGTGGATAATTTTACCCGTAGGTGTTTTAAACCACAAACCGTTGGGCGCATCTTTCTTTTCTGCCGTAGGGGTTGTTATGTTTTTTTCGGAACGTTTAAACCAACTCATTTCTCTTCTCTGCTTGCTTTGTCTAAAAAATTAAATGGGGAATGGGATAAAAAACCTGTGGAGATGAAGCAACATCTCCACAGGCAAAATATTGTTAGGCAACAGTAATTTCAGGGGACAGATATACGTCCTGAACCGTATGCAACAGTTCCACACCTTCCGCAAACGGTCGCTGGAAGGCTTTGCGGCCCAAAATAAGCCCCATGCCGCCGGCGCGTTTGTTAATAACCGCCGTGCGTACAGATTCGGCCAAGTCGCTTGCACCGGCCGACTCGCCGCCGGAGTTAATCAAACCTGCACGACCCATGAAGCAGTTAGCCACCTGATAGCGACACAAGTCAATCGGATGGTCGGTGGTCAGCTCTGAGTACATTTTCGGATGCGATTTGCCGAAATTGAGCGCTTTAAAGCCGCCGTTATTCACAGGCAATTTTTGCTTGATGATGTCTGCCTGAATGGTAGCACCGATATGAGTAGCTTGCGAAGAAACGTCGGTGGCGTTATGATAATCCACGCCGTCTTTTTTGAATGCATTATTGCGAGTGTAGCACCACAAAATGGTAGCCATGCCGAGCTCATGAGCCATCTCGAAGGCTTCTGCCACTTCTACCAACTGACGGTTAGACTCTTCCGAGCCAAAATAGATGGTAGCGCCGACTGCCACAGCACCCAGATTCCATGCCTCTTTTACGCTGCCGAACATAATTTGGTCAAACTTATTAGGGTAGGTCAGTAATTCATTGTGATTAATTTTTACAATGAATGGGATTTTATGCGCATACTTGCGCGACATCATACCCAATACGCCAAAGGTTGTAGCCACACCGTTGCAACCCGCTTCAATTGCCAAGCGAATAATATTTTCGGGGTCAAAATAAATCGGGTTGGGGGCAAACGATGCACCGGCCGTATGCTCAATGCCTTGGTCTACCGGAAAGATGGAAAGGTAGCCGGTATTTGCCAATCGACCTGCGCCGAAAAGTTGGCCAAGGCTGCGCAAAACCTGCGGCGAACGGTTTGACTGACCAAAAACCTTATCTACAAACTGCGGATTAGGAAGTTGCAGATGTTCTTTGCTGATAGTTTTGCTTTCGTGGTTCAGCAATGAATCGGCTTCAGAGCCAAGCAGCGATACAAGTTTGTTGTAAGATGACATAGTTGATAGTGCGTGATGAAATCGTGCAAATTTATAGTTATTTTACACATATCCCGAAACTTTTGGACAAGTATTCACATCAACATTTTGCCGACAGCATAGATAGTAGTCGGATTTATCTGTACAAAAAGCCATATGAGCTTGCGGCTGTCAAAGGCACGGTTGGCGCCCATGTCGAGGATCACATAAGACCTGTCAAAAATTTTATTCAATTGGAAAAGTGCCTGTTTAATATCGCGATGATAGTAGCGGCGATGCGTTTCCAGAAAGTTATTGCCAATAACTGTTTTTGTTTTTGAATGTCGTATCAAAGAAGGGTTGGCATAAATCACCTCAAAAGTTTTTGACTGAATAATGGCAAAAAAATTTTCCGCATCATCAAAAAATGCGCGGATTTGCCAATCGTTTTCTTTGTTCACCTGCACCTCGCTGATGGCCAGCCAAAATGCGGCGTTCTTGCCTGCAACGGGTGGTAAAGGTCTGTAATAGCAGGCCACCGGCATCGGTTTGCCGTTGCGATGACTGAACATAATAAAATCCTTAACCTCCCGATTATCAAGCAGTTGTTGTTCGGTTGCTTTGTAGCGAAGCATCTGCGCCTCATAGGATATCCAACCTCTGTTTTGCCGCGATGCCATATTGAACTGTTCCATCGTATAACCCAAAGCAGCGGTAAAGGTAGGAGATACCCACTCCATAATGTAGTGCGTGCCGTGCATGTAACCTTTGCAGACAATAGTGGTCATAAAAACTTCCGTAATCTGATAGCGGGCTATCTCTTCGCTGAGTTTTTGTTGTGTGCGGATATAGGCCGTTACATCCCTGATAATGCCTATGCCGCCAACGATGCGGTCTTCTTCATCGTGTAATGGCCTGATATACAACTCGTTCCAATAATACTCTTTGTCGGGATAAATATATGTTTTGGCCGGAAACGAAAAGGAATCTCCTGCCAGAACGCGGTTTTTGTAAGAAGCATCGCGCTCAATATCAATCAAATGGGATATTTTATCAAAAATTTCGCTTGGCGTTTTGCCTATGCAAACATCCGCAGGAACGCCGGTGATTTGCTCCATCTTAGGATTCCATAAGATGTATTGCAGTTGTCTGTTAAATGCAAATATTCCATCCTGATGGCTGTCAATCAGGCTGCCCAACAGTAAATTTTTAATTGCCGGATGGCTGTTTTTGCTGCTGCCGTAGGCAATTGACAAAGGTTTTTGCGCATTATCGGGGCTTTCGGCAGCCTGCATTTGCAAACTTGCATTTTGCTCTTGGCGCAGTTCTGCCAATTTTTTTATTTTTTGCTGCAAGGCTGTATTTCTACCCCCGCGTTCGCCTTTTAAAACATGACGAACTTGCCTTTTGGTGCATCCGACAACATTTGCTATCATTTCAATATCTGATGCAGTAAGTTCTATCTGCATAAGCCATTCATTTGTTCCTATTTTGGGAACAAATAAAAAAAAGAAAAGGGGTTTAGAAAAATTTTTGCTCAAAATATTGCTCAAAATGTAAAATCATCTCAACTTAGTATCAAGAATGACGCTCATAAACCCCCAAATCCATGATTAATTTAGCAAACAACATCAAGTTCCTGAGAGACTTGAATAATTTGAGCCAATACGGCTTTGCCAAGTTGTTTAATCTGACAAGAGGTAAAGTTGCTTCTTACGAAGTCGGCACCGAACCTGCGTTGAAAACACTGGTGGCAATGGCTAAACATTTCAACCTAACTTTGGATGAGTTGATTACGGCAGACCTGAGCACAATGGCTCCGCGCCCAAGCGAAGCGCAACTCGCTCAGGAAAGACTGGCAGAAGAAACCAAGTGGGAACGTGTTACAGCCGAGCTCGAGTTGCTGCGCAAGGAAAATGCAGAACTCAAAAAAGACAAGGCGCATTTGCAGGCTTGGTTAGACCAAATTATGAAACGCGGTCTATAACCACTCCCAAGCACTTTTGTAGTAAGATTTCTCAATTGTAAAGTCAATTAACGACTGGTAGTAAGGATGATAGCTCAAAGTTGCGCTGTCGCCGATGATTACCAGTCGTTTTTTCGCGCGGGTGATGGCCACGTTGCTTCGCCTGAGGTCGTTTAAAAAGCCGATTTGCCCTTCGGCATTGGAGCGAACCAAGCTGATGTAAACCACCTCGCGCTCCTGCCCCTGAAAACTGTCAATTGTATTGACTTCTATGTTCGGATAATTGCTGCATTTATCGCGCAGCAGTTTTACCTGTGCCTGATACGGGCTGATAACCGCTACCGGACGCTGCAATAATTCTTGCTCCTGTAAAATAATTCTTAACAGCAAATCGGCTTCGGCTTCGTTGGATGTGCTGCCTGTGGCCTCATCGGTGTATTCCTCAAAACAGCAACCTGCCGTATCTATAAAAGTAAGCGGAGGCAGTTGCGGGTCTAACCACTCGCTGCCAATGCTATCGGCTGCCTGCAACTCGTTGTGATAGAACCAGCGCGAAGGGAACGCCATAATATCGGGATGCATACGGTATTGAACGGTAAGCATAACGCTCATCCGTTCCCCGTAATGACCGTTCATGCAGCGCTCCATCAGGCTGACAGCCAAGCCCTTACGCACAGCCTCTTCCGATTTGACGACTGCGGGCAGTTGGCAATGGTCGCCCGCCATCACTACGCGGTCGGCTTTGGCAATCGCTATCCATGCAGCGGGCTCGAGCGCCTGCGCGGCTTCGTCTATAAAAACTGTTTTAAAATGGTATTGCCTCAGCGAAGCGTGTGCAGCACCCGTAACCGTACTTACGACTGCCTGTGCTTTGGCAAATATGTCATTGATGATGTAATCCTCGGTTTTATTGGCCAGTTGCAAATAATCTTTGGCTTCGGCGCGCAGCAATTTGCGTTCTTCGCGAGCTTGCAGGTCAAAGTTGCGCTTAAATTTACCTGCCTGCAAAAACAGTTGCATAGCCGTGCGTCGCCATTGCAGCATCTGTTTATAGTCGGGGTGGCGTTCTATTTGCCCGTCGAGAGTAAGCGTCTGCAACTCCTCTCCTACCCTTGCAGGATTGCCTATCCGCACTACTCTCATGCCTTTGTGTGCCAATTTTTCTGCCAACAAGTCAGCGGCGGCATTGCTTGGCGCTGTTACCAACACGCGCTTTTCATGGGCAACGGTTTGGTGAATAATTTCTACCAGAGTGGTGGTTTTGCCCGTGCCCGGCGGCCCGTGCACAATGGCCACATCCTGCGCCCGATGTACTAACGCAAGCGCATCTAACTGCCGTTGGTTGAGCGACTGCGGTGCCGTTATGTGTTCGTTGGTTGTAAACGAAGGCGCGCTGTTACCTGCCAATATTTCGCGCAGCTCTGCCAAGCGGTTGCCGCGGGCTTCAATCACTGCCTGCAAGGCTTTTGTCATTTCCTGATATGTAGTTGCATCGTACATTAGGGTGATGCCCAACGATGTGCCCTCTGCCCATTCGGGGAGTTCCTCCTCGTCTAACACAACGGTTAGTTTATCCTGTGCGGCTTTGGTTACTACGCCGCGGGTGCGTTCGGTTATTTTGCCGTTTTCCCAAACGGCCAGTACTACCGCCGCATTGGGCTGAAATACCTGCGGCGCATCGGTAGCGGTGGTGCGGGCAACTTCTAACCGCAGGCGATTGCCCGTAGTTGTGTCGCTGCTTAGGATTTGCAGCGGATGCCATGTATAACCGCTTTTTCGCTGTTCGCCCAAGGGCACTTCCTCTATGCGCTGCTTAAATAATTGCTCTTCTGCCCTTTGCTCTAAGCCAATGAGGGCAAGCATCTGCTGCAAATGTGTCAGAGATTCGGACATACAGGGTGGAAATATTGTGCAATGTTACGCTTAATTCGGATGGAATTTAGCGCAAAATCATTTCCCGAGTTACCCATACCTGATTGATTGTAATTAATCGGTAACTTTGTAGTAAAATACGGTGCATCATGCCAACCATTCTTGATATAAAGCCTCTTTATCACAAAGCTGTTCAGGCGCTTTCCAATGTTGCCAACAGCACCTCACCTGATTTCAGGTTTGAGCAGGCAGAATACGACGAAAAGAAAAAGTTTTGGAAAATTGTTGTTTCATATTTGGAGCCAAATACAAATGTAAGCACTCAACCGCCGCACATGACTCCTTGGTACGATTTGCCCTATGAAAGAGTATATCGCGAGGTCTGGATAAATGACAAAGAAGAAATTGTCAAAGTTAAAATTTTCAATGCGCAGCGATGAAGTGGAAAATTCCTGATACCAATGCACTGGTTATCATGATAGTCGCTATGGTAGAACCTGGTTTAGTTAAATCGCACAAACGAACGGCATCGTATTTCCTTGAACAGGATGATGCTGAAAAACTAATTAAACGAGTAGAACTTGATAAACTTTTGCTTCTGCCCAATATTTTAACAGAGGTTGATAATCTTTTATGCGGCACATTCCATGACAAGTATCAACCAAAGTATTTGAGCATTTTGGAAATACTCACTCAAAAAGCAAAGGAAGAATACATTCCGTCTAAGCAGGCAGTCAAAGCCGGATGGGTATTTAGCAAACTTGGTATCACAGATACGCTTATTATCAATTTAGCCTTACACTATCGGAAGGGAAAACTGTTAGATTATGTGATTACAGGTGATTCAAAATTGTCAGATTATCTCAGAGGGTACAATATTCCCACTTACGATATTAAAGCAGAGCTCAACAAAAAGCTGTAAACAACGAAATATTTCATGCCAACACCACCACCCGATTTTGATAAAAGCAATGGCCTGCTGCCTGCAATTGTGCAAGATGCTGTAACGGGCAAAGTACTGATGCTGGGCTACATGAATGCCGAAGCCTACCAGAAAACAATCTCCGAACGAGTTGTAACTTTTTTCAGCCGTTCCAAAAATCGTCTTTGGACAAAAGGCGAAACTTCCGGTCATTTTTTACATGTTACCGATGTGCTGGTTGATTGCGACCGCGATACGGTGCTTGTCAAAGCACGTCCACAGGGGCCTACCTGCCATACAGGTGCAGATACCTGCTTTGACGAAAGCAACGCAAGCAACGTACTCTTTATTGAACACTTGAAGCAGGTGATCAAAAGTCGCAAAAACGCCTCGCCCGAAAGTTCTTATACGGCCAAACTTTTTGCCAAAGGAATTAACAAAATTGCGCAGAAAGTAGGCGAAGAGGCCGTAGAGTTAGTCATTGAAGCAAAAGACGATAACAAAGAACTGTTTTTAGGAGAAGCCGCTGACCTGCTGTTCCATTATTTAGTACTACTGGAAGCAAAATCTATTGACCTGAATGAGGTGATAGACGTACTCCGCCGGAGACACAAGTAACATTTGTGCGTTTTCATAGCAACCATTGTCCGCCGATGAACAGGCTCATCGGTGGATTTTTATTTTTAACCAATACAAAGTATTGAAAATCAATAACTTGCTAAACATGGCATCTCGTTGGCACAAGCAGAGGTATCAAGTTAATCATCGTATTTAAACTTAAACTTTGTTTCAGCCATGAAAAAATCGTTCATAAAATCCGCTTTTGTTGCGATTGCCGCAACTTTTGTTGCCACCGCCTCTTTTGCTGTCGAGCCTCCTTCGGTGAAGGCACTCGAAAAGTTTGCTTACAGTGCCTATGTGCCTCAGGGACAGAAAAAAATCCGCATGGCATTTGAAAACAGCACGGGTGAAGCCATCAGCGTGCGAATCTATGACCAAAGCAATCAATTGGTGTACTCCGAAAAACTGAAAAACATTCAGCAGATGCGCCGCGACTACGTCTTTGCGGATGACCTTGCCGCTGGGGTTTACCGCGTGGACTTGCGTGCAGGAGAATTTAGCGGCAGCAGTACGCTGGGGGTAGGCACAGCTGCCTATAAAAAGTTTTCGGCCTACGTATCACCGCAAATTATCAACGGCACGGTTAAGATTGCTTACGAAGGCAACAGCGAAGGCGTATATCTGAGCATTACCGATGCTAACAGCGCTGTGATTTATTCGGAACAAACAGGCAACCAAAGCAACTTTGCTCGTCGCTACAACCTGAGCCAATTGCCCAAAGGTAAGTACAAGTTGCTGGTTTTACACGGCAACGAAAGTATTGAGCAAACCTACGAAGTAAAGTAATCGGTATTTATAAGGGTAAAAATCAGCCGCTCGCTCCTCAACGGAAGAGCGGCTGTTGTATTTCCGCGACTACTATTTCTTTATTTCGGGTTTCAGGTCGCGGAAAGAGGATGTTACCAATTTGGCCAGTCCTTTGCCCTTTTCGCCAAATGCCACTACGCCACGGCTTTTTTCGGACGGAAAAACAACGTTGCTGATGGTATAACGCCCGTCTTGGGCAAACACCTCTACGGTATTGCGGTCAAACAATACGCGCAATTTGAGGTTTTCGCCGTTCGTATCAATCGCCACACTGTCCAAAACAGTAAACTTCGGGCTGAATGATACATCGCCCGACTTGCTGCGGTCTAAATAGAGCATCCTACGGGCTGCATCGTAGCGAATCACCGTTTCTTCCGTATCGCTTTTGAAAATTTTAAAACCGAAAACCGCATCGTTGGCAAATTCAAAAGTACCTTCAATGTCGTAGAGGTCTCCGCCTTTGTCCTGATTGCCGACTACCAACTCGCCTGCGCGTTGGAGTTCAATATTCAGATGGCGCGTGCTTGACTTGGCCATGTCATTAACCATTTCCACGGGTTGTTGCAGCAAACGGTAGCCTTCCGGTTCTTTGCGCAAATACAACATGCGCGGAATAGCCATTCCGTTACGCCAAGGGTGCGTAGGCACCTGATTGGCATATGCCCAGTTGCTTATCCAACCCAACAATACGCGGCGGTCGTTAGGTATATGGTTGAACGTAACGGCAGCAAAATAATCGCGGCCATAGTCTAAATACAGTGGCTTGTTGGCAGGGTTATCGTTCTTGAATCGCTTGCCGTCAAACTCACCGATGAAGTATTGCATCCCCTGAAAGCCGGGATAAGGCCCTTCGGCAGAAATAAGCAGTACCCATTTTTGCTTGCCGGGCTCGTTTTCCACAGGCAAAGAGAACAGGTCGGGGCACTCCCAAGGGATGGCCACATTCCCTTCCGGGCCAAACTCGCTCAGCAACTCCCAGTTTTTCAGGTTGGCAGAGCCGTAAAACTGCGTTTTGTGTTCATTGGGCAGATTGACCGCCATAATCCATTTTTTGCTTTCCTCGTGCCAGAAAACCTTGGGGTCGCGAAAATCTTTTTTGCCTAAATCTATGACAGGATTTTTGTCATACTTTGTCCATGTCCGCCCTTTGTCGGTGCTGTATGCCATGTGCTGCGTTTGCAGATACACATCGGGGTTTTTAGGGTCTAAAATGCGGTGAGCGGTGTAAAATGCCACAAAAGCATTTTCGCCAAATCCCGCAGTGTTGTTTTTATCTACAACGGCACTGCCGGAGAAAATCATGGCAGTATCCTCTGCAATTGCGATGGGCAGTTCTTCCCAATGCAGCAGATCGCGGCTGACGGCATGACCCCAGTGCATATGCCCCCATACTTTATCAAAAGGATTGTGCTGGAAGAAAAGATGAAATTCGCCGTCGTGGTACAATAGCCCGTTAGGGTCGTTTGTCCAGAATTTCCGCGGCGTAAAATGGAATTGCGGACGCAAATGCACCGTTATACTGTCAGTAAGTTGGCTGATTTGCTTCCCTTCTTTGGCGGCAGGATTGCAGGCTGCCACCGCTGCAAGGGTCAATAGGCCAAGCAAATGTGATTTTATCTTCATTGTGCAGTGGTTGAGTTAATTTTCGTGCGTAAAAGTACCCAATTGCCTACTTTTTTGCCTTGTTCGGCGCTTCGCTTGAGCGTGTTCCGGTAGTGAATCCCGCCGTACAGTCGGCTGATGGAGCACTCCTCGGCGGCCTGCCTGAATGAGCTGAAACTTCTTACCGAACGGCCATAAGGCACTTCCGTACTGTCATTGAAGGCAAAATTATCACCGTAAAGGGCGGTCATCACTTCGGCAGAGGCAGAGGAAATTACGCTGTGCCCGCTGGTATATTCGGGGAAAGGAGGGGTTTGCAAAAACGGCTCCCATGTTTCGTCTATGTATTTGTTGATGACGGCAATCGGGCGCGGCATATTGCTGTAAAACTTTTCTTCCCAGCAGGAAATAAAACCATCAAACAAAGCAATGCTGACCATGGCGAAACTTTGAGCAGTGCGGGCAGCATCGGCGTTGGTATTGCGGGCTATTTGCGAAGCAATCATCATCCAGTGCCCGCCGGGGGTCATTTTCTTGGAATTGAAAACTACATGCCCTTTGTGGTGCGATACAAAAGGGTTGTCATCCCAAAAGAAGGCAATTTCCTGCTGTTCTTTGGTCAGTTGCCTGTTCACATCAAATACATCCTGCACTTCTTTGAAGTACGGGCTGTCTTTTTTGTTGGAATAAGGAATCGGGCGCGGCGGTTTGAACTGTGCGGCAGAGTCCAGCGCCAACGTTGCAATGGTGCGCCAATAAGGCTCCAAAGCATCGGCGTAATCGGGCGGCGTAGGATTCCACACATCTTCCCGACGAGTTACATTGTATCGCTCATAGCCCCGCGACTCTTTGTAGTTGTCTTTGGCGGCGCGGGCAAGAACAGCTTTACCCACAGCCTCGCCAAATTCGGTCGCCTTTGCAATGGTTTCCTTGGGCATACCGCTTTTTTCTACAGCAGCCATCACTTCCTTTTCGCAGCGGTTGAGCGAATCGTGAGAAAACGTAACTTTTCTTGCCACGGTAAACATGGCTTTGAAACCTGCCAATGCTGCCGCCTTGCTGATGTCGGTTGAAGGAACGGGCATGGGGTCAAACCCGCGCAGACGGGCAGTAAGCGAAGGATATTTTGCCGTATCTGCCCAACGGGTGGCTTCATAGGCTGCCAGTGCGGTATAAGCATATATCCGACTGGCGACCGGCGGCGAAAAGATGTCGTAAATAACCACATCGGTAACTTCCTGCAAACCTTTGTGCAGTAACACGGGTGAATCGGCAGCAATGGGTTGCACATTGGCAGAGGATGCCTCCTGCGTGTCTTTCTGTGTGCTGCTACATGCTTGCAAACCTGCCAACAGCCCCGACAGGCTGCACAGGAGTAAACAGAAACGAAGAGAAATTGTCATTGTTGTTGCGGTAAAAAGTTGATTTTTTTCACAGATGCACCTTGCCACACAGAGCGGCTGCTTTGCGAAAGAAACGACGAGCCGATGTACAATTCATGGCGACGGGTTTTGCCGTTAGCAAGCGTCAGCAAAGCCGCATGGGCGCGGGCAGGCGGCACCTCCTTGCGGCGATTGACACGGCTGCGGAAGGTGAGCAGGGTATTGCGGTTGCGGCTTGCCACATACAGCGGCTGGCCGTTTGCCCCGCTGATTTGTACCAATGCCTTCGCATCTTCGGGAACGAACCAGCCGCTCTGCGCGAAATTGGCGGCTTCAAATTCCCCGTTGCCTTTGCCTTTCAACAGCAAGCCGTAAGAAGCATCCTGTCTGCCTGTCATCACCTCGGTGCCATAATCATTGCCTACAAGTAAAACATCCAAATTGCCGTCGTCGTCCACATCATCGGCTAATATGCCGAAAACAGGGCTGTACTGGGCTTCCAACGGCAGTTGCCTGGTTTCAAACTGCCCGTTGCCTTTATTTTCAACATAGGCCGATGCCAAAAAGTTGGCCGTATGTACGGTTGCCATTTTCAGCGTATCTGCACCCAACGACTCGGCCATGCCTGCCGAAGCAAAGGCTTTGTAGCTGGTAAATCGGGCTTTGATGGAAATCATTTGTTTCATCATGTCGTCTCGGCCAAAAAACGGAAACTCGCGAAGCACACCGGCATCGTCGGGAAAATAGGCGGTCGGAATGGCATCGTAGCTGCCGTTTTTGTCAAAATCGGCGGAGTAGAGCCGCACGGGGCGCTCGGCAGTAGGACGAAACAGGCTGTTCAACCCGAAATTACCCGCGATGTAGTCAATATCGCCGTCGTTGTCAAAGTCAGCACCTGCAAGACTGTTCCACCAGCCTGTGAGTTGGTCTAAGCCGTTGCCGCTTTGTCGGGTCAGTTTGCCCTTGTCGTTGCGGAACAGTGTCAGCGGCATCCACTCGCCCGCCAGCAACAAGTCATGGTCGCCGTCATTGTCAAAATCTGTCCACAGCGCATCGCAAATCATGCCTATGTCTATCAGTTCGGGGGCTGCTTGGGCAGTAACATCGGTGAATTTTACCACACCGCTTTGCGTGTCGTTGCGGAGCAAAAAACTGCTCACCGGTTTGGGATAAAACTGCGGGAAGTTGCGTCCGCCGACAAATAAGTCAAGGTCGCCGTCGCTGTCAAAATCAGCAGCCTTCACGCATGATTTGCTGACCAGCAATTCGGGAATGGCCTGTGGCTGCAAAATAAACCTGCCTTTTTCGTTCAGATAGAATCGGTCGCGGTAAGCACCTGTTCCCTGCGGTTGCTCATTGCTGCCGCTGGCGATGTAAAGGTCATCGTCGCCGTCGCTGTCGGCATCAAAAAAGAGTACGCCCATATCTTCGTAAATTTTAGCGCTGCTGTCCGCATCGGCAATCAGGTCTTGCATCTGAAATTTGCCGTCAGGTTTTTGTATAAAAAATCGTCCTTTGCGCTGATTACTGCCGCCAATGAAGAGGTCTTCCAAACCGTCGCCGTTTGCATCGGCAACTGCCAGTGCGGGGCCGTATTGCGACAACTTGTGCGGCAATAGTTTTTGCAAATTGAAGTCCACATAATCCAGTTCATCGTGGCGGTATTGGATGGCCTCATCGCCGCCGAGTGCCTGAAACAAGGGCTGTTCAACCGCTGTATCGGCAGGTGCAATCGGTGCACCTGCTTTGGCGTATTCTGCCATAATCACCTGATTAACAGATACATATTTCAAAATTTCGGTTTTGCCGTCCGGCCAGATGATGCGCACCTCATCCACCTTTTGCGCAGCCCCCAAACCGAAATGGGCCACATTTTCCATAGTAGAGAGATAGCCGCGATACAGGCTGTTTTCATGTATTTGCTTTTCGCCGTTGCCATAGCGCAACTCAACAATGGTTCCCACACCCATCGGATTTCTATCCGTGCCTTTAAAGCGGATGCGGAGATAATTGCGGTCGGTGCGTTTCTGCTCGGTCAGGTTATTGCGGTACACATGGGCAGAATCATCAATATTATTGACAATGTAATCCAAATCGCCGTCGTTGTCCAAGTCGGCATAGGCTGCACCGTTGGAAAAGCTCGGCTGCTCTATTCCCCACTCTTCCATCACTTTTTCAAACAGGCCGTTGCCTTTATTGCGGAAAGCATAGTTTTTCAGTTTCACGCGCGGAATTTCTTCCAGCAACATGTCTTTGGGCGCATAAATGGCCATTGCTGCGCGGTAGGCGGCAAAGTCGCGGTCGGTGATGTCTTTCGGGAAACCGTTGGTAACTATTAGGTCGCGGAGGCCGTCGCCGTCAAAATCTGCCACCAACGGCGTCCAACTCCAATCGGTTTCCGCAATGCCCGCCAGCATGGAGATATCAGAGAAAACGGGCAGCGAGGTACCCGGCCTGTTGCCGCGATTCAGTTGCAGCGTATTGCGCACAAACTGGTACTGATAGCCGAATTGGTCATTGTTGATGTAGTGATAATAATTGGCAGGCGCAAGCATCTGCTTTTTTCGCCGGTTGTCTTCGGGCAGCATATCCAGCGCAACAATATCGGCAAGACCGTCATTGTTCATGTCGGCCACTTCGTTGCCCATGGCCGAGTAGCAGGTGTGCATAAACATTTCGGGTGCATGGTCGGTAAACGTACCGTTGCGGTTGTTGATGTAAAAAATGTCGTTGGTCAGGTAGTCGTTGGTGATGTAAATATCCTTCCAGCCGTCGCGGTTGATGTCGCAAATATTGACACCCAAGCCAAAACCCTCAATGGTAATGCCTGCCTGTTTGGATACATCGGTGAAGCGGGCATGGCCGAGCGCACTGTCGTAGTCGTTGCGGTAGAGCCGGTCGGTAATAGCAGCGCTGCCGTCGGTAATTTTTTTGCGGTACTTGTTGGGGTAAGTGGTTTGCGACATCTCATTGACCAGAATATACAGGTCTAAATCACCATCGTTATCGTAATCAAAAAAAGCAGCGTTGGTAGTATGTGTGGTATCAGCAATACCATATTCGGCAGCCATTTCCCTGAAAACGGGTACGCCGTCTTTAATGCCTTGATTTACAAACAGTTGATTAGCTCTCTTGGCAGGTTCGGGGTGTGCGGTTGCGCATACGTACAAATCGGGCAGTCCATCGGTGTTGATATCTACCACAGCCACACCCGATGACCAGCGGTCGGCAGCCGCTACGCCCGCGCGGTCGGTGATGTCTTCAAACTGCCATTCGCCTTTGTTCAGGTACAACTGATTGGCCACCATATTGCCCGTAAAGTACACATCCTGCAAACCGTCGTTGTTGAAATCGGCAATGGCAACGCCGCCGCCGTTGTAGATGTATTCAAAGTCCAGGATGTTCATGGTGTCGGTTTCCGTAATTCGGTTGGAAAAACGGATGCCCGAATCTCCCGCAGGAACAGCCGTAAACTGTTTGTCGTAGCGGTTGCAAGCCGTCAATACCCATATAAGAGCGGCATAAGCCGACCATCTGTAAATCAGGTTCATAGGCAATCAAGTGTCTTCATTTGGCGGTAAAATAGAAAAATTTTTGTCATCTGCAAGAATGGCCGAAAGGAGTAAGGTTTTATACTGGCAGATAACCGGCCTTACTCAAAAACTTTCAGTCTTTCTTTCCGTGGAAATTAAAGTTAGTAATCCAAATGATTTGAGCAAGGTTTAAGAACCTGAGGTCTTTGTGGCGGTTTCGCACCAAAGTTTGCAACATGTAGCCCAATTCTATGCGCCCCATTTTACCTGTCTCATAGCCTAATCCTGCATAAGCCCAATCTTCACTGTACGCAGCAATTTTTGCCCCTGTCAGACTAAGAAAAAATTCATTGTATGCAATCAGATAAAATTCATGTTTATCCAAATTGCGCCCTTGCAGCGGCAAATTAAAGCCTATTTGGTATCTGGTACGAGTAGAAAAAGGATATAAGCCTGTCTGCTTGTCTTCTGTAAACCTCTCTTCTAATCGCAATCTATTGGTTATTCTGCTTTTTGAGGCAGGCAGAGAAAAAAATACTTGTTGCCAAAGCCGATGTTCATTCACAAAATTTTCATTGAAAGGATTATTGCGTTGATAGGTATAGCTTCCCGCAAGTTGTACGTTAGACGATAATAAGTAAACAATGCTCGGCTGTATATAGAGTTGTAAATCGGTAGCAGGATATTCAACACCACCTATATTTTCGTAAAAGGCATCAATTGTTGTTGAAGCAAAAAAATTGTAATTCCATTTTGGACATATCCTGCCTGTTTGGTTGATGGTAGGAAGAAAGCCATAGAAAGTAAGATTTTGAGCGTAGGCGATACGATACATTATCAGCAACCCAACTACCAATATCGTTCTGACTCTCATAGGAGATACACAAAGATTTTGCCTTACCAAACGTGCCGTTACATATTGGATAATACGACAAATGCGGGCAAAACGATATGTTAAAAAATGTTTGGCAGTTTTTTGAATAGTTACGTTGCGGATAAACAATTGAGCCAATAAAAATCGGCACGTATGATATTGATTGGCTACTTTCAAAACAAACGCCGACTCATAATTTTAAACCGACAACAAAAGAGAACAAAGGCAAGCTACTGAAAAGCCTGTTATCGCAGTTCATAATATCTCTTTCGCTTTAATTAGTCGGCTTTTTTGCTTTGTAGCATAGACATTATCTCAAAAATTCCGCAAAAAAACCCGTAATTAACAGCCGGATTGAAATGTTACACGCAAATGAAAACACTACATTACTACCTGAGGCTGCTCATGCTTCTGCTGATAGCAGGCGGCAGCTTGAATGTTTGGGCACAGCGCAGCAACCGTTCCGCAGAAGCGGCAACAACAGCCGCCGGCTACTCTCTGCCCGAAAAATTTGTTTACTGGCGCAGTATCGGGCCTTTTCGCGGTGGGCGCTCCTGCGCCGTAACGGGTGTAAACGGCCAGCCGAATTTGTTTTACATGGGTGCTACCGGCGGCGGCGTATGGAAAACCACTGACGGCGGCAACAGTTGGACAAACATTTCCGACGGATTTTTTGGCGGCTCTATCGGTGCTATTGCGGTGGCAGAATCTGACCCGAACGTGATTTACGTAGGCGGTGGCGAAAAAACCGTGCGCGGCAACGTATCTCACGGCTACGGCATGTGGAAAAGCATGGACGCAGGCAAAACATGGCAGTCCATCGGCTTGGAAGACAGCCGACACATCGGGCGAATCCGCGTACATCCTAAAAACCCCGATTTGGTGTATGTGGCAGTGATGGGGCATCTGTTCGGCCCGCATGAGCAGCGCGGCGTTTACCGCAGCAAAGACGGCGGCAAAACGTGGGAGCGCATCCTGTTTGCCAACAATCAGGCAGGCGCGGTGGACTTGATTTTAGACCCTAACAATCCGCGAGTGATTTACGCCAGCACATGGCGCGTAATCCGCACACCTTACAGCTTAGAAAGCGGCGGCGAAGGCTCTGCCCTCTGGAAAAGCACTGACGGCGGCGATACTTGGAAAAATATTTCGGGCAGTAAAGGCCTGCCCAAAGGCACACTGGGCATTATCGGGGTTACGGTTTCTCCGAAAAACTCCAACCGCGTATGGGCGCTCATAGAGGCAGCCGACGGTGGTGTTTTCCGCTCCGACGACGGCGGCGAAACATGGATGAAAACCAATGAAGACCGTGCCCTGCGCCAGCGTGCATGGTACTATACCCGCATTTATGCCGATACGCAAAACGAAGACATGGTATATGTGCTGAACGTGAGCTATCACCGCAGCAAAGACGGCGGACGCACCTTCCAATCGTTCAACGCTCCCCACGGCGACCACCACGACCTCTGGATTTCATCTGTCAATAACCAAAGCATGATTATTGGCGATGATGGCGGCGCACAGGTGAGCCAAGACGGCGGCACCAACTGGACGACCTACCACAACCAACCGACTGCACAGTTCTACCGCGTTGTAACCGATAACCACTTCCCTTACCGCATCTATGTTGCACAGCAGGACAACTCTACGCTGCGCATTGCGCATCGCAGCTTTGGCAACGGCGGCATCACCGAAAAAGACTGGGAAGAAACCGCAGGCGGCGAAAGCGGACACATTGCCGTTAATCCGCAAAACAATGACATCGTGTTTGGCGGCTCTTATGGCGGCTTTTTGGAGCGCTTAGACCACAGCACGGGCGAATCGCGCAATGTGAACGTGTACCCCGAAAACCCCATGGGCAGCGGCGCAGAAGGCATGAAATACCGCTTCCAGTGGAACTTCCCGATTTTCTACTCCCCGCATGACCCCAATACGCTCTATGCGGCAGGCAACCACCTGTTCAAAACCACTAACGAAGGTCAAAGTTGGCAGATGATTAGTCCTGACCTGACACGCAACGTAGCCGACCGAATGAAGGCATCAGGCGGGCCTATCACCAAAGACAACACAGGCGTAGAATACTACTGCACCATCTTTGCCGCCTGTGAGTCGCCTTATGAAAAAGACCTGCTCTGGGCAGGCAGCGACGACGGCCTGATTCACCTCAGCCGCGACGGTGGCAAAAACTGGGAAAACGTAACGCCCCCCGCCTCCATTATGCCCGAATGGATGATGATTAATAGCATTGAGCCGCACCCTTTTGTGAAAGGCGGTGCTTATGTGGCAGGCACGCGCTACAAAATGGATGACTTTCAGCCCTACCTGTTCGTAACCACCGACTACGGTAAAACCTGGAAAAAAATTACCAACGGCATCAAAAAAGACCACTTCACCCGCGTGCTGCGTGCCGACCCCGTGCGCAAGGGCTTGCTCTTTGCCGGAACGGAAAGCGGCATCTACATTTCTTTTGATGACGGCGCCAACTGGCAAAGTCTGCAATTCAACCTGCCCATCGTACCCATTACCGACCTGACCATCAAAGACGGCGACCTGATTGCAGCTACGCAAGGCCGCAGCCTCTGGCTCATTGACGACCTGACACCACTCCGCAACTGGCAACCTGCCACTGCCCAAAAATCGTTTGAGTTGTATCAGCCGCGCCCTGCCTACCGCGTAGGTGGCGGCAACGGCGGCAGAGACCCCAAACTGCACGGCGAAAACCTGAACAGCGGCGTCATGGTGCAGTTTTTCCTGAAAAATGCGCCCGATTCGGCCAATGTGGTAACGCTGGAATTTATGGACAAAGACCAAAAACTGATTAAGCGCTATGCAAGCAATGCCAAAGAACGCCGCGAGCAATTAGAGGCACAAGCAGGCGGCAACCGTTTCTTCTGGAACATGCGCTACCCCGATGCCGAAGGTTTTGACGGGCTGATTTTGTGGGGTGGCGGCTTGCAAGGGCCGCTGGCTGTCCCCGGCAACTACTTTGTCAAACTGAAAGTCGGTAAAGATTCTGCCGTGCAGGCGTTTGAAATCCGCAAAGACCCGCGCTCCAAAGCCACACAGGAAGATTTGCAGGCACAGTTTACTTTCCTCACCGAAGTGCGCGACAAACTGACCGAAACGCACAAAGCCATTAAGAACATCCGCGCCATGCGTGAGCAACTCAATGCCTACACCAAACGCTTAGACAGAACCAAAGACAAAGATTTGCTTGACCAAATCGGCCGCACACAGAAGCAAATGACCGAAATAGAGGAAGCTCTTTATCAAACCAAAAACCGCAGCGGACAAGACCCGCTCAACTTCCCGATTCGCCTCAATAACAAACTGAGCGATTTGGCAGGGGTAGTAGGTTCGGGCAACTTCCGCCCCACCGACCAAGCGATAACGGTTAAAAATGACATCACAGCCAAAATTGATGCGGAACTGGCAAAACTGAAAGCCATTTTCAGCAATGAGTTGCCTAAGCTCAATGAGGCCATCAAAGCGAAAAATCTGGATGCCATTGTGCTGCCGTAACAGGCACGCAGAAGAGAAGTACCCCCCCTGACAGGCTTTGAAAACTGTCAGGGGGTTTGTATATCAATTCATCCTATTCCCTACACATACTTGCGCACATCATCTGCCGTAATTTCTGTGCCGCTCATAATTACCAAGCGTTCAATCACGTTGCGCAATTCGCGGATGTTGCCCGTCCATTCGTAGCTTTTAAGAACTTCCATTGCTTCGGGAGTGATGGTCTTTTTGGCTGCGCCGTAGTCATCGGCGATGTCCTGCAAAAAGTGCTCGGCCAGCAAGGGGATGTCCTCCTTGCGGTCTTTCAGCGGCGGCACGTGAATCACAATTACGCTGAGGCGATGGTACAAGTCTTCACGGAAACGCCCCTGTTTAATTTCCTCTTTCAAATCTTTGTTGGTTGCGGCCAGCACCCGCACGTTCACTTTGATTTCCTTGTCGCCACCGACACGGGATATTTTGTTTTCCTGCAAAGCGCGCAGCACTTTTGCCTGTGCCGAAAGGCTCATATCGCCGATTTCGTCAAGGAACAGCGTGCCGCCGTTGGCCAATTCAAACTTGCCGATGCGTTGCTTCACGGCAGAAGTAAAAGAGCCTTTTTCGTGGCCAAACAACTCACTTTCAATCAGTTCTGATGGAATGGCGGCGCAGTTTACCTCTACCAGCGGGCCTTCGGCGCGGTTGCTGAGGGCATGTATGGCCTTTGCAACCAATTCTTTGCCCGAACCGTTGGAGCCTGTAATCAGTACGCGGGCATCGGTAGGTGCTACTTTGGCAATCATCTCTTTCACATGGCGCAGCGCCTCCGACTCTCCAATCATCTGGCTGCCTTTATTGATAATTTTTTTGCGCAATACGCGGGTTTCCTCTACCAGCGAAGATTTATCCAACGCATTGCGGAGCGTTACCAACAGACGGTTCAAATCGGGCGGTTTGGAAATAAAATCGTAAGCACCTTTTTTGGTAGCCTCCACGGCGGTTTCAATAGAGCCGTGTGCCGAAATCATGATAAATTGTGTATTCTTGCCTAATTCCATTGCTTTTTCCAGCACCTCAATACCATCCATTTTAGGCATTTTTATATCGCAAAGGCAGATGTCAAAATCTTGGGCTTTGAGCTTTTCCAGCCCTTCTTCACCGTCTTTGGCTTCATCTACCTCATATTTTTCATATTCCAGAATCTCCCGCAGCGAATAGCGGATGCTTTTTTCATCGTCAATAATCAGAACCTTTGGCATATCGGAGTGGTTGTTAGTGTACTTGCTGCATTAAAACAGAAATTTGCGGCGATTTTATGAATTTTGCAAACAAGCAACCGTTTGTTCTTATGGAGATAACAAGCCCTTCAAACGATATTATCATCAACCGCGTAGCCAACAGCGGCCTGATTACCATAGATTTAGAAGATTTCTACCACCCGGGCGAGCGCGTTGTATATGACCTAAAGCAGAATCTGTTTGAGGAGTTGCTGCTGCGCGAAAAAGACTTTCGCGAGTTCCTGAAAACGCACGACTGGACGCAATATGCGGGCAAAAATGTAGCCGTAACCTGTACGGCAGATGCCATCGTACCCTCGTGGGCTTACATGCTGCTGGCGGTACACTTGGCACCACATGCGCACATGGTGGTTTTTGGAACACTTGATGACTTAGAAGATGCGCTTTTCCGCGATGCACTGGCAGCCATCAACCCCGAGGACTACCGCGAGGCCAAAGTAGTGGTGAAAGGATGCAGCAAATATCCCGTGCCGCTTTCCGCCTATGTAGAAATTAGCCGCAAGTTGCAGCCCGTTGTTGCCTCATTGATGTACGGCGAACCATGCAGCACCGTGCCCATCTACAAACGCAAAAAATCGTAAAGTAAACACATCAGGGCGTCCCATCCGAAATGCAGGTTTTCGGGCTCACTTATCTCCCGCAGGATTTTCAGCCGAGCGGAAAATCAGCACATAGCCTTCGGGGTCGGTTATCACAAACTCCTGCGCACCGAAAAAAGTAACGGTTAAGTTGCTGATAACTTCTGCCCGCCCTTTTATCCGTTCGTAAAACCGATTGATGGCGGATGTTTCTATGATGAGCGCCGAACCTTTGCCGGCTTTCCACGCTTTGAGTTGCGGATATTTGTCTTTCAGGTAACTTTCCAACTGAAATGCCAGCAATACACTCCCCGATTTGAGCAAAACGTAGGAGAGCTCGTCGCTTTGCCGTACCGATTGCAGCACCTCAAATCCCAATACTCGGCTGTAAAAATCAACTGTTTGTGCCAAATTTTTGACCGTCAGTTGAGGTATCATACCGCTTGCCACAGGCGCGGGCGCATCGCAACAAACGCTTTTTTCCTGCCCCATTGCGTCAAAAAAAGTTAAAAAACACAGGATAAGTATGCTGATTGACTGCTTCATCGCTCTACATGCTTCATGTACAAGTGGCAATGTAGTAGATTTACCCTGAAATCAATCCTTCACACCATGAAAAACACAGTTGTATTTTTCTTTCTGTGCCTGCTGATGAGCTTTGCTGCTCAGGCACAAGACAAGCAACCTGCAAGCCCTGCGGCTTCGGTATCCGAAAAAGTCGGCAATGCAATAATTACGATTAATTATTCTCAGCCTTCCGTGAAAGGTCGCAAAATTTGGGGCGGACTCGTGCCATACGGGCAAGTGTGGCGCACGGGAGCCAACAAGGCCACAACCTTTGAAGTAAGCCAAGACGTTACCATTGAAGGTAAGAAATTAGCCAAAGGCAAGTATGCCCTGTTTACCATCCCCGGCGAAAATGAGTGGACAATCATTTTCAACAGCAAACACGACCAATGGGGTGCTTACGACTACAAAGAAGCCGAAGACGTGCTGCGCGTAAAAGTAAAACCTGCCACTGCCGATGAGCATTTTGAGGCCATGACTTTTGACATTAATAAAGACGGCGTTGTCAGCCTGTTGTGGGAAAAAATGCGGGTAAGTTTTCAGGTAAAATAAGCCTTTGCCGATTGCTTAAAAACGGGCACTGCCGATATGTTCGCAGTGTCCGTTTTAATTTTCAAGGGAATTGGTTGCATCAACAATTTTGTGGATAATTTTATCTAACTCTTGCGCCGCAACGTTCAGATAATTGACATACAGCCGTTTGTCTGCTTCTGTTTGATTGGGGTAGTTGTTCAGCAAGTCGCATAGCCCCAAAATATTGGCAACGGGGCGGCGCAAATCGTGCGACTGTTGCCAAGCGATGTCTTGCAGGATTTTGTTCTGTTGAATAATGGTATCCTGATGTTGTTTCTGCTCGGTTACGTCTTGTAAAATCACAATGGCATATCGCCGATTATTGGAGGTGAAAGAGTTCAGGCTTGCATCAATCACGATTTCTCGGCCGTCTTTGGTGAGCGCTGCCAAAAATCTGCCCATGCGGATGGATTTGCCGCCTTCTTCCATGTACCTCCTGTGCAACTGATTGTGGCCGCTCCTGAACCTTTCGGGAATCAGGAAATCAATGGCTCTGTCCAGCACTTCGTCTGCCTCGTAGCCGAAAACTTTTTCAAATTCGCTGTTTACATATTGGATAGTAATGTTTTCATCCACAATCAGCAGCGGATGAGGAATGGCCTCAATGGTTTTTTGCAGTTGTTGGCGACTTTCTGCCAAATTACACTCCCGTTCTTTCCGCTCGGTAACATCCTGTACGTTATGCGCAATGCCTATGACATGCCGTTGCTCATCATAAACAGGCAGCAGAGAAAATCGCCACCACTTAGGCCCGTCCGTTCGTTCCAGCACGATACTTTCGCCCTGCAATACGCGGTGGTAAAAGTTTTTGAACTCCTCTCTGTATTCGGGCAATACATAGTCCAGCGAATAATCACCTGCTTGGGCAGCTTTGCCGAAAACCTCTTGGGTAACTTGTTGTGCCACATGGTTATTGTAGCGAATCGTTAGTTCGGTATCAATAAAAGTACTTGCTTCGGTAGTGCTGTTGTAGATTGCCCGCAGCATAAACTCCTGCTGCTCCAATTGGCGAATGTTTTTCTTTTCCTGCGTAATATCCCTGAAAAATACGGTCAAACCTTCGGTAGAAGGGTAAACAATGGCACTGAACCACTTGTCTAAATCGGGACGGTAATCCTCAAAAGTGGTGCTGATACCGTCTTGCATGGCTTTGCGAAACTGTGTGGGATAGTTGTAATCGGGGGTATCGGGAAACAAATCCCACAAGCATTTGCCCAGTAACTTTTCGCGCGGTATGCCCAAGATTTTTTCAGCCACTTTGTTGATGCGTGTAAATCGCCATTGATTGTCTAACTGATAGAAGCCGTCCGTGATTTCTTCAATAATGGTATCTACTTTTTGTGCAAATGCTTTGGCCTGTCGGCTTGCTCTTTCGGTTTCGGTGATGTCATAGCCTAAACAGAGGATGCCTACGGGCACATTCTCTTTGTTTCTAAAAACGGAAAATTCCCACGATGTCCAATAAAAATCGGTCTGCGAAGTATCGGGCTTGCGCAAATCTACCTTGACAATTTTTTCGGGATTAGCCAAGCATTGCTCTACGGCTTTGGCACAAACAGCGTGGTCTTCGGGATAGATGGCAATAAAAGCAGGCTTCCCGATAAAATTTTCTGTGATAAACGAAAAACGCTTCCTGAAAACCTCGTTCACAAAAATATAATTCCCCTCTAAGTCTGTGATAATCAGGGAGTAAGTTTCCGAACTTTTCAAACAGTGCGGCAACAGTGCGGCTATATCATCCTCGCTCATGAGGCCAAAAAGTTAAGCAGGTTGTATAAGGGTTGATAGCTTCTGTTCAAATGTACTTATTTTCGGCAAAAAGAAACAACAGGCAATCGCATTTTTACTTGCGAAGACTGCCTGTTGTAATGGTTGAATCGGTGAGTGAGCAGATTTAAATACAAAAGCGCGTTGCACGAGCTGCGTATTATGGCGGATAACACGAATGAACGCCAATTTAGATATTTTTACAAGCAAAAATATACAAATTGCGTCATCCGTGCTCAAAAAAAACAACATCAAGTATTATTTACTTACAACACGCTGTCGCGCAGCAGCGGCATACTCATACAGTGCGAACCGCCGCGGGCGCGGGACAGCTCGGCCGAAGGCAGCATAATCAGCGTATCGGTGATGGTTTCGGGCGACAGTGTGCCGCTTTCAAATTGTTGCAACAAATCGGCAGCCTTGATGATGCGGAAACCGTGCTTGGCAAAGGCCTCGGCGGTTTTGTCGTTGCGGTCGTAGCCAATAACAACCCCGTCTTTCAGTGCCAGCAGGTTGCAGGAGTCTGTCCACTGCTCGCGCAGGCTGTACGGAAACTCATAATCGCCCGAATAGATAAATTGCGTAGGCTCGGTGGCGTGCAAATCGTTGCGGCTGATGTCGTCCAGCAGGTCTTCCATGTTGTCAAACTCATGCGGGTGTGTGCTGTCTTTTACGTACTGCACGATTTTCAGCTTATTTTCATCGCCTTTTTTGTAAAATTTTTCCAATAAATCCTTTTCTTCCAGATTCCGCTTGGAAAATTTGCCGTACAGCACCCACATGTTGCGTTTCACCTGCGTGAAAACCGTATCAATGTGCATAAAATCGCGTTTGGCAGGTATGCGAATAACAGTAACTTTCTGCAACACATTGCGACTGAACAGCGCCTGAATAATTTTATTGACAGCGTGTGCGCTTGTCCTCTCGCTGATACCGACCAGCAGATGGTTCGGGGCAACCATCATAATATCGCCGCCTTCCAGCGTAACCTGACGATTTTCGCGCTCTATGCCGTCCAGCAGGAAAAATTGCTCATCATCAGGGATTTCAATAATGTTTTTGCGGATGCTTTCAAATGCCGGATGGTAGTAAAACACATAGCGGGCAATGAACGACTCGCGGCGGCGGGCTTCTTTGGCCGGACGGTTCAGCAAAATATGGTTGTTAATGGTGATGCCGATATCGCGCGTGAAGATAAAATTAGGAACAGGCGCAAAAATCATTTTTTCGTTGGGCAACGCACCCGAAATAATGGTTTTTGCCAACAATCGCGGCTCTAATTGCAGCAGTTCGTTTTGCAAAGCAAAAGAACATTGTTCTAACGCGGCAATAGATGCGACCAACTCGCGTCGGATATCTGCATCCGCCAGAATATCGCCCAGCAGGTATTCAATGTCCATCACCTTGTCGGAGGCGTGAAAATGCGGGTCGTCGGGTTTATAAAATGCACGATGTTTACGCGGGTCGTCAATTTCAGCCAACTTGCCGCGCACCTTTTCGGGGTCTAAAAAGTACAACAGCGTTTTCACATAGTAGTCATACTCATCGCGGCGCATGGTTTTCAGGTGAACGATGTCTTCAAAAAGCCAATCCTGTGCTTTTGAAGGAACGACCTTTCCCAAACCACTGTCGGGGCTGTGGATAATGAGTCGGCGCAGTGTGCCGATTTCAGAGTTTACATGAATCATAAATCAAACATCTTCATTTCAGCGGCAATTTGGCAAATCACAACTAATATTTCTACATTTGCCGCACCAATTCCAATAAATCAACAGTTGTTATGGCTAATCAATCGCAGTACATAGAGCCTGCACCGATTAAGGACAAAGAGAATCCGTTTGAATCCATGATGTCCCGCTTCAACGATGCGGCCAACATTCTTGGGTTAGATGATGAAACGTATGAGGTTTTGAAACGTCCGCACCGTCAGGTAATTGTTTCATTGCCTGTAACGATGGACAACGGCAAAATAAAAGTTTTTGAAGGCTATCGCGTAATTCACTCCAATATCCTTGGCCCTGCCAAAGGCGGTATCCGCTACGATTTAGGGGTAAACTTAGACGAGGTAAAAGCCCTTGCCGCATGGATGACTTGGAAATGCGCCGTTGTGGATATTCCTTACGGCGGTGGTAAAGGCGGTATCATCTGCGACCCGCGCAGCATGTCGGCCGGCGAACTGGAACGCCTCACCCGTGCCTATACTTCTGCACTGGTAGATGTTTTCGGGCCTGATAAAGACATCCCTGCACCGGACATGGGCACAGGCCAGCGCGAAATGGCTTGGTTAATGGACGAATACTCTAAGGCACAAGGCAAAACCGAACCTGCCGTGGTAACAGGCAAACCCTTGGTTTTGGGCGGTTCGTTGGGACGCACCGAAGCTACGGGACGCGGCGTAATGGTAACAGCACTTGCTGCCATGGAAAAACTGAAACTGAACCCTGCCAAATCTACCTGTGCCGTGCAAGGCTTCGGTAACGTAGGCTCACACGCCGCCATTCTGATGGAAGAGCGCGGCTCAAAAATCTGTGGCATCAGCGACCACACAGCCGCTTACTGGAACGACAAAGGCATTGATATTCAAAAAGCCATTGAGTATAAAAACAAAAACAACGGCATCCTGCAAGGCTTTGACGGCGGCGACCTGATTACCAACGCCGAGTTGTTGGAAGCAAAAGTGGATGTACTGATTCCCGCCGCCAAGGAAGACGTTATCACACAGGAAAACGCGGCAAAAATCCGCGCAAAACTGATTGTAGAAGGCGCTAACGGCCCAACTTCTGCCAAAGCAGACAGCACCTTATACAACAACGATGTTTCCGTTGTGCCCGATATTTTGGCAAATGCCGGCGGTGTAACGGTTTCTTACTTTGAATGGGTACAAAACCGCATCGGTTACAAGTGGCCGCTTGACCGCATCAACCGCCGTACTGACCGTGCCATGAAAGACGCTTTTGAGCGCGTTTACAAAACCGCACAGAAGCACAATATTTCACTGCGTTTGGCAGCTTACGTGGTGGCTATTGCCAAAGTAGCCGAAACTTACAAATACCGCGGCGGTTATTAAGATGCTATGCAATAGTGGCACAGCCTTTTGCAGGCTGGCTAAAAAACCCTAAAAGCCTGAAAACTTTTAGGGTTTTTTCCGTTAATCAGCATATGCTCAACCCTTGTTGCCCAAAGCATTGAAAAAAATATTGCTCATAGAAGACGACTTTACGCTCAGCAGAAACATCAAGGATGCCCTTACCGATGCCGAATGGCAGGTAGAGGTAGCCTATCAGGGGGCTATTGCCGAAAAACTGCTGCAAAGGGAAATTTACGACTGTATCATATTAGACATCAACCTGCCCGATAAAAACGGCTACGACATCTGCCGAAATTTTCGGCGTTACAACCAGTCCACCCCCGTGCTGATGCTGACAGCCTTCGGCGAATTGGAAGACAAAGTGCAGGGCTTTGAATGCGGCGCCGATGACTACTTAACTAAACCGTTTTACATCCGGGAACTGCTCTTGCGGATACAATCGCTGTTGAAACGCAGTGAAAAAACACCGGCGTTTGCCAAAATACTGGCATCAGGCGATATTTTGATTGACCTTGCGGCAAAAACCGTGAGCAGGCAAGGCACAAGCATAGAGCTCACCCCCCGCGAATTTCAAATATTGGTTAAATTGGCTGAAAATCAGGGCGAAATCATCTCCAAAAAAGAACTCATTGAGGCAATTTGGGGGCACGCCGTAGATGTAAACACCAACACGGTGGAAGTCTATATCAACTTTTTGCGAAATAAAATTGACAAACCCTTTGGCAAAAACTCCATCCGCACCAAACCCGGCTACGGCTACTATTTAAGTAATTAATGTGTCAAATTAACACATTCCTTTTTACCGCAGAGTTCGCAAAGAAAATAATCGTCAGAAGAACGCCTAGCGCGCTTGGCATAATGCTTAGCAGTAAAAGATTTAAAAGCGCGTTTTAAATTAGACATGCAATGAACATCCGCAATAAAATACAGTTGTATGTTTCTTCTTCCGTTACCTTGCTTGCCGGGGCAGTGCTGTTTTTTATCTATCAACTTTTTGCCAACTATCGCGAAGAAGAGTTTCAGCAGCGACAAAAGGAACGAATAACCACTACCTTGCGCTTTATCACCGAAATAGAAAAAGCCGACAACGAACTTATTGAAACATTAGACCAACTCACCATTCACCAATTGTACGACGAAAAGTTGCTGATTTTCAACAAGAACAAAGAACTGATTTACACCAGCATTGACGATACGCCGATTCCGTACCCGGAAAGAATCTTGCAGCAGCTCTCCGCCGAGCAAACATGGGTAGAACAAAAAGACGGCAAATACGATGTCATCGGCATCTACATTGAAAAAGACAAAAAAGCCTATTACGGCATCAGCAAAGCCTACGACCGATTCGGTTATTCAAAGCTCAACTACCTGCGCAATGTGCTGATAAGTGCTTTTTTTGTCATTATTGCCGTTCTGTTGGCAACAACCTATTGGATTGCCCGCAGCATTACGCGCCCGCTGACTGCCATTACCCAACAGGTCGCCGCTTATTCCATTGGTCAGTCGGCGCCGGAACAATCTGCACTGCCGGGAAACGACGAAATCGCCATTTTAGCAAATAAGTTTGCACTTTTGATGCAGCGCACCAATGAGGCTTTTTTGTTTCAAAAGCACTTCATCCACCACCTTTCACACGAATTAAAAACGCCCATCAGCATTTTGGTTTCCAATTTTGAGCGGATGGAAAAAGAAACCTCCCCTGAAATGCTGCGCGCCATGCTGCAAGAGCAAAAGGAAAACACGAAGGTTTTGAGTGAAATCATAGATGCGTTGCTGGCTATCTCCAAGTCCGAAGCGGGGGGCAGTTTGCCTTCGGTAGAAACTTTGCGCATTGATGAGTTGCTTTTTGATGTTGCAGAAGAGGTCAAAGCCCTGTTTTCAAAGTTTTTGATGGCTGTAAACTATGCCCCCGACAGCGAAAACGTTTTGTCCGTTCGGGGAAGCAAGCGATTGTTGAGCATCGTTTTTCGCAACCTGCTCTACAACGCGGCACAGTACAGCCCCGAACAACAAGTAGGTGTAGAAATTGCCGCCGCCGACAGCAACCGCATTTCCCTCACCTTTCGGAATCAGGGGGCTGTCATTGCCGAAGGCGAGCAGCCTTTTTTGTTTCGGCATTTTTTCAGAGGTGCTAACAGTCGCGGCAAGCGCGGCTTGGGCTTGGGTTTGGTATTGGCACATAAAATCATCACCCTGCACGGCGGCACTATCAGCTATCGGATAGATGAGGCAGGCATGAACACGTTTCAGGTTTTGCTGCCTTTAAGCTAAACTTTAACGGCTTTAAGGCATTTTTAAGGTTTTTTGGATGTGCTTTGTAGGCATGAAGCACATCGGAAAAATCATTTTTTTGCTTGCGGTCGGCGGCTTGTCGGTTCGCTGTGCCTATGCCGCAGATACGCTTCGGGTCAGCCTCCGACAGGCTGACAGCATCTTTCAGGTGCGCAGCTATTACCTGTTGGCAGCCGCGCTCAATGTGGAAGCGCAACGGGCGCAGGTGTTGCAGGCAAGCCTTTACCCCAATCCCGTGTTTACGGCAGACCTCAACGCCTTTAACCCCGAACGCCGCCGATGGGCAGACATAGGTTCGGAAGGGCAAAAAGCCTTTCAGATAGAACAACTCATTTTGTTGGGCGGCAAGAAAAAAGCCGAAATACAACTGGCACGCACCAACGCCCTGATTGCCGAAACTGAACTGCAACGGCTAAGCCGCGAACTGAAATTTCGGCTGCATACCCAACTGTTTGCTTCCGGGCAACAGCGGATACTCCTTGCCAAATACAACAGCCAAATGGCACTGCTGGATACCCTGCTGAACACCTACGGCGAACAGGCAGCCAAAGGCAACATCCCGCTCAAAGAGGTAGTGCGCCTCAAAAGTGCTTATTTGAAGTTGGGCAACGACCGTGCAGCCCTCTATCAGGATTTTTACGAAACGCAAGCGCAATTGCAAACCCTGCTGCAAACCGATAAAATCATTCGGTTTGAGTTTGCCGAAAGCGAAATTACGGGCTACATCAAAGATGTTGCCTTGAGCCAACTCCAACAGGAAGCACTCAACTCACGCCCCGATTGGCTGATGATGCAACAACAAAAAACGTTTGCCGAACAATACTTGGCGTATCAGCAAAAATTAGCCGTTCCGAATGTCAATTTATTTGCCAACTACGACCAGCGCGGCGGTGCTTTTAACGACCAGCTCAACGTAGGGCTGAACATAGAGCTTCCCCTGTTCAACCGCAATCAGGGCAATATTCGCAGTGCCCGCTACAAGTTGCAGGAAACCGAACAGTTGGTAAAAGCCTTTGAAAATGAGATGATGAGTCGCCTGCGTACCGCCTACGACAGCTATCGGCAAACCATATCGGAATACAACAGGGCTTCGCGCCTCTACAACGCCGACTTTGAAATCATCCTGCAAGGCATGACCGATAACTTCCGCAAGCGGAACGTATCCATTATTGAGTTCATTGATTTTTTTGAGTCGTACAACGATGCGCTTTCCGAACTGATGCGCACCAAAATCCAATTAGTAACCTCTGCCGAACAACTCAATCTTCTTACCGGAAAAGACATTTATTGATATGCAACGTCCTTTTGTTGTCTCTGCCCTTAGCCTGCTGCTCATGGTAGCAGCGGGTTGCACCACACACAATCCGCCTGCTGAACCGGAACAAATCGCTTTTTCAATGAGCGATACGATGCTCAAAAAAGTAACTTTTCACCAAGCCGACAGCAGCGAAGTAAAAAACGAAATGCGCTTTTTCGGCAAAATAGCTGCCGACAACAACAAACTTGCACAAGTTTACCCGATTGTGAGCGGCGTGGTGAAATCCATTGCCGTAGAATTGGGCGACTACGTACAGCAAGGGCAGGTGCTGGCAAGCATAGAAAGCGGCGAAGTTGCCGAATTTCAGAAAGAAATGCTCAATGCGCTTAGCGAAGTTGCCATTGCCGAAAAAAATCTGGCGGTTGCCCGCGACCTGTTTGCAGGCAAATTGAATTCGGAAAAAGACATAGCCGTTGCCGAAAAAGAATTGGAAAAAGCCAAAGCCGAACTTACGCGAATTACGGAAGTCTATAAAATTTACAGCCTCAAAAACGGCTCTATCTACAACATCACCGCACCCATCAGCGGATTTATTGTGAGCAAAAAAATCAACCAAAACGAACAAATCCGTTCCGATATTTCCGAACCGCTGTTTTCCATTGCCGAAATTAACGAAGTGTGGGCACTTGCCAACATCACCGAAAGCGACATTGCCAAAGTGCAGGTAGGCTACGAAGCTGACGTGAGAACGCTTGCTTTCCCCGACTCTGTCTATCGCGGCAAAATTGACAAGATTTTCAACGCGATAGACCCCGAAACAAAATCTATGAAAGTGCGGGTGCGCATCCCGAACAAAAATTTGATGCTCAAACCCGAAATGAACTGCACCGTATCGGTTCGCTTTTCGGAAAAGAAAAAAATGATTAGCGTGCCTTCCGCCGCGGTCATCTTTGATAAAAACAAGTATTGGGTGATGGTATTTAAAGACCGCCACAACATAGAAACGCGCCAAGTAGAGCCATACAGGCAACTGCCCGATGTTACCTACCTTTCGGCAGGACTGAATGCAGGCGAAAACGTGATTGTTAAAAACGCGCTGCTGGTTTACGATGCCCTTAACGACTAAACCAAGCTCTTTATCCGTTTCCCGATAACAACCATGAACGCACTTATCAAAAATATCATCAGCTTTTCGCTAAAAAATCGGCTGTTTACTTTTCTGTGGGTAGTGCTGCTGCTGATTGCAGGCATTGTCAGCTTCATCCGAATACCCATAGAGGCATTCCCCGACGTTACCAATACGCAAATCATCATTGTAACCGAATGGCGCGGGCGCAGTGCAGAAGAAGTTGAACGCTTTGTTACCACGCCCATTGAAATTGCTTTGAACAGCGTGCAGCGTAAAACCAGCGTGCGCAGCATTACCATGTTCGGTTTAAGCGTTATCAAAGTCATTTTTGATGACGATGTGGAAGATTTTTTTGCCCGCCAACAGGTAAACAACCAACTGTTCAATGTGCAACTGCCCGACGGCGTAGAGCCGGAAGTACAACCGCCTTACGGACCTACGGGTGAAATTTTCCGCTACATTCTCCAAAGCCCGCAGCGCGACTCCCGCGAACTGCTCACGCTGCAAAACTGGACGATAGACCGCGAACTGCGCAGTGTACCGGGCGTAGCCGACGTGGTGGCATTCGGCGGGCAGGAAAAAATTTACGAAATCACCATTGACCCCGTCAAACTACAACGCTACAACCTTACCCCGCTGGAACTTTACGAAGCCGTCAGCAAAGCCAACCTCAACGTAGGCGGCGATGTGATTGAAAAAAACGGGCAAGCCTATGTGGTTCGCGGCATTGGGCTTTTAGACAGCCGCCGCGATATTGAAAACACCATTGTAGATATTTTTAACGATAACCCGCTGCTGGTAAAAGACGTGGCAACCGTGCAGGAAACAAGCGCACCGCGCGTGGGGCAAGCGGGCTTCAACGACCAAGACGACATTGTGGAAGGCATTGTGGTAATGCGAAAAGGCGAAAACCCAAGCGCAGTATTGGAACGGGTCAAGGCAAAAATTGAGGAACTCAACACCCAAATTTTGCCCTCCGATGTCAAAATGGTAACTTTTTATGACCGCGACAACCTGATGCAATACTGCACCGCAACGGTTATGCACAATTTGGTGGAAGGCATTGTGCTGGTTACGGTCATTGTGTTTTTGTTCATGGCAGACTGGCGCACCACCGTTATTGTTGCCGTTGTCATTCCGCTGTCGCTTTTGTTTGCATTTTTTATGCTCCAACTCAAAGGCATGAGCGCCAACCTGATTTCGCTGGGTGCTATTGACTTTGGCATTATCATAGACGGGGCGGTGGTGATGGTGGAAGGCATTTTCGTTGCCCTTGACCACAAAGCCCATCAGGTAGGGATGCAGCGGTTCAATCGCCTTGCCAAGTTGGGGCTGATTAAAAATACGGGCATCCAAATGGGCAAAGCCATTTTCTTCTCTAAACTGATTATTATTTCGGCATTGCTGCCCATTTTTTCGTTTGAAAAAGTAGAAGGCAAAATGTTTTCGCCGCTTGCATGGACTTTGGGATTTGCCCTGCTGGGCGCGCTCATCTTTACGCTGACCTTAGTACCCGTGCTTGCCTCACTGCTCTTAAAGCAAAACGTACAGGAAAAAGAGTACTTTTTTACCCGATGGATAAACCGCTCCGTTGAGCGTGCTTTTCGGTTCACGTTTGGCAACAAAACCCTTACGCTTGGCTTGGCAGCCGTCAGTTTTTCGCTCACCATGCTTTCCACGCGTTGGTTAGGTACAGAGTTTTTGCCGCAACTCAACGAAGGTGCACTTTGGGTAACCGCCGAACTGCCCATGAGCATGTCTTTAACCGAAAGTGTGGCACTCACCAACGAACTGCGCCAAAAATTGCGCACCTTCCCCGAAGTAAAAGACGTTTTGTCGCAAACAGGGCGCAGCAACGACGGCACCGACCCCAACGGCTTTTATTTTGTTCAGTTTCAGGTTGATTTGATACCCAAAGACCGTTGGCGCAAAGGCATCACCACCGACGACATTATCGCCGAAATGGATGCCGAACTGTCGCACTATCAGGGCATTCTCTACAACTACTCCCAACCGATTATAGACAACGTGGCAGAAGCCGCCGCGGGCATTAAAGCTGCCAATGCCATCAAAATCTATGGCAACAGCTTAGAGCAGTTAGACGAACTGGCTAATTTGGTGATGGATAAAATCAAAGACATACCGGGCATTAAAGATGTCGGCATTTTGCGCAACATCGGGCAGCCCGAAATGAGCGTCATACTTGATGAGGAAAAAATGGCGATGTACGGCGTTACCAAAGCCGATGCGCAAACCGTGATTGAAATGGCAGTCGGGGGTAAAACCGCCACCGTCAAATACGAAGGCGAACGCAAATTTGACATTCGCATCCGCTACCGAAAAGATTTCCGCAACAACGAAAACGACATTATGATGCTCATGATTCCCACCATCACGGGCAACAAAATACCCTTGAAGGAAATAGCAAGCATCAAACAGGTTACGGGTCCTGCATTCATTTACCGGGACAATACCAAACGTTTCATCGGCGTTAAGTTCTCCGTCCGCGAACGCGACTTAGGCAGTACCATTGCCGAAGCACAAGAGAAAGTAAAAGAAATAGAACTGCCCGAAGGCTATCGCATCAGTTGGACGGGTGAGTTTGAAAATCAGGTGCGGGCTACCCACCGCTTGGGGCAGGTTACGCCTATCAGCCTGTTGCTGATTTTCCTGCTGCTGTTCGTTATGTTCGGCAATGTGCGCGATGCCGCTTTTGTGCTGATTAACGTGCCTTTTGCCCTCATCGGCGGCATTTTGGCGCTGCACCTGACGGGCATCAACTTCGGAATTTCCGCAGGGGTCGGCTTTATTGCCCTTTTCGGTATTTGCGTGCAAAACGGCGTTATCTTGATTTCCGAATTTCAAAAGCAACACAAAGTTTTGAAAAATGCCGCAGAGGCAATTTTGCAATCGGTCAAAGTCAGAACGCGCCCCGTTGTGATGACGGCACTCATGGCAGCCATCGGGCTCTTGCCTGCCGCTACCAGCACGGGCATCGGTTCGGAAAGCCAAAAGCCGTTAGCCATTGTCATTATCGGCGGCTTGGTTACGGCTACTGTTTTTACTCTGTTGGTTTTCCCTATCATCTATCATCCCGTGTTGAAACGCCGCGATAAAAGAATGGCATAAGTATTAGCACATTTAAACGCATACATCGGCACACGGATATTTGCAGATTTCACGGATAAACGCTGATTTGCTGTTGATTTCTGCGTAAATCGGCGTTATCCGCTGCAATCCGCGTTCTTACAAAATCCGCTCTAACCGACCGCAAATTTTATTGCGCCCCCACAACCACTTTCAACTGTTCGCGTTTGATGTTGCCGTCCAGGTCAAAGAGTTCAATCATGAGCAAATAAGGTCCGATGCGGGCTTTTGCGCCGTTGTCGGTGGTGCCGTCCCACGAAAGAAACATGCCCGCCGCTACGGTTTGTTGATTGAGCAGGGTGCGCATCGGTCTGCCTGCGGCATCAAATACCTTGATGGTAGCCACTCCGCCCGTTGCCGCACAGTCCAAATGCAGCAGCATGAAGTCCTGAAAGCCGTCACCGTCGGGTGTAAACACCTGATTTTCAATACGAAAGCAATCTTTCAGCGTGCTTAATGCGCTTTGCCGTTCCGATTGGGAATTTAGGTAGGTAGGCGTACCGAAAAACGGCGCAGCGGCTGAAAACCAATTGTTGCGGTCTTGCGTGGGCGCATTGAACGAAATTCGCTCTAATGATACGCCTTCTTTGCGCTCCAAAAGCGGAAAATGCCAGCGTTCTTCATAGTCTAACCTGTCCATCAACGCGCCTTGCGGGGTGAGCAAGCGCACCGAACCGTCGCTGTCGTTGAAAGAAGGCAGGTTTACCGTTTGCACCAGCGAATCAATCGTGCGGCTGTACTGCTGTTTTAACTTGACCAAATCGGGTGTCAGCACCAAGTAGCTTTGCGGCGGCATGATGCGCATCTCCGTTGTGATAACGCGGTTCGTAGTCGCGTTGGCAATCACCCAATTTTGCAGGTTGATGAACTTGTCGGACTTGTTGTAAATTTCTACAAAGTCCACGCCGTTGGGCGGCGGATTGAAGAGTATTTCGTTGATAATCAGGTCGCCTAAGGCTGCCTCTTGCGGCACAACAAACGGCACGACAGGCGAATTGAACAGCGTATTGCCCGCACAATCGCGCAGGGTGCGGATTTGCAGGGTAGCCCGTTCGCCCGGGGCAAGCATTTGCGGCAAGGTGAGCAGCACCTCATCGGGCTGGGCATAGCGGAAAGTAATCGTGCTGACAGTCAGCGAATTATTGAGCAGATAAACCGCCTGCACTGCTGCCAAACTGTCAACGGCTTCGCTGAAAACTACGCGCACGGTGCGCCCGTCTGCCGTTTCTACGCGCTGAATTTGCGGCGGTTGGCTGTCGGTCAGTGTACTGCGGATGCTGTTCGGGGCGGCAGGCGTACCCCCCGACGGATGTTCGGAAGCCTCCCAGTTCGCACTCCCCGCACAAGGGTTGTTGGTATCGCGCATTTCCAAGCTCCAACCGCCGTCGCGTTTTTGTGCATCGCTTATCCAAGTGGCGCGGTAGGCAACCTGATGCAAGAGCAAACCTTGTGCATTGCGCAATTGCATCACGTCGGACGTGTTGCTCAAAGCTGCCCAGCGGTTCGGGGCAACTACGCGGTCTTCGGGCAAAAAGGCACGGAAAGCCGCCGCCGAGCTGCTCGGACATACCAGCATGTAGCTTTGCGGCAAGATGTTCACATCGGGCAGCACGCCCGTTGTACCGTTGGCATTGCTCAAACGCACACCGTTGAGGCTCAGCACTTTATTGCTTGCGTTGAAAATTTCCACGTATTCCGATTCGGGCAACCCCACTACGGGCGAAGGGTCGGGCATGAGCTCGGTTATCAACAGCTCAAACTTTTGCGGCGTTGCACCCAAACCGAAGTTAAAGCCTGCCTGCACAATCGCATTGCCGGAACAGTCGCGCACCTCGCGGATGGTGAGGCGATTCAGTGCGCCGCGCTCCACAGGGCGAAACAGTTGCAGCACGACGGTTTGCTCGTTCAATACCTGTACGGAATCCGTAAGCAAGCCGTTGGTAAACAGGTAGTTAGCTCGCGGCAACAGGCTTGCGCTGTCCATCGGCTCGTTGAAGGTGATGCGCAACAACCGTTCGTTGAGCATGCGTACTTCCTGCACCTGTGGCGGCGTTCGGTCGGGGTTCGGGCGGCGCACGCTGTTGGCACTGCCGGGCGTGCCGCCTCGGGCATCAACGGATGATGTCCAATTGGTTGCCTGTTGGCAAGGTTGGTCGGTGTCAATCATTTCCAAGCTCCAACCGCCGTCGCGTTTGGCTGCCTCGTGCCAACCGACTTGATAGTTGATGCCGTGAATCAGGTTGCCTAAATGCCTGATTTCCAAGAGTTCGCCGCTGTTGGAAAGGGCGGGAAAATTTGCCACACCTACTACCCGCGCCGAAGGAACGGCGGCGGCAATTTGCGCGGCGGCACTCGTATTTGCCAGCACAATATAGCCGCGGGCGGCAATGACTATCGGCGGCAGTCGCAAACTGAAATTGCTCTCGGGTTTGGTGAAAGACACGCCCGCCAGACTGATGAGCGCATCGGTGTTGTTGTAAAGCTCAATGTACTCACGGTCAGGCAGTTGAACGGGCGGCGAAGGGTCGGACATGATTTCCGTGATGAGCAACTCGTGGCGAACAGGCGCACGACCGATGCCGAAAGTGGTTCGTAAACTACTCGCACTCAACGGGTTGCCTGCGCAATCGCGCAGATTTTCCGAAAGGATGACTTCATACAAACGTCCCGCTTGCGGGGCTTCCGCCAAAGTCAGTTGCACAATGCGGTTATTTTGCAGTTCCAAACCGCGAATGGCAATGGCGGGTTCTATGCGATAATGGGCAAGCGTAGCCAGCGCGGTACTGTCCATTATTTCGCTGAAAGTCAGCGTCAGGTTGCTGCCTGTTAATTGTACGTTTACAAGTTCGGGCGATGTGCGGTCGGGATTGGAAGCCGCCACCGAATTGGGCTGCCCGGGCGTTCCTCCGCTCGGATGCACCGATGCCGTCCAGTTTTCCGATTCGCTGCAAAGGTTCCCGGTATCAATCATTTCCAAGCTCCAACCGCCATTGCGCTTCATGGGGTCGGTGTACCAATCTGCCCGATAATTGACTTCGTGCAGCACTAACCCATTGACAGACAGCGCCAAACGTTCACCCGTATTGCTGAGCGAAGGAAAACTCGTAACGCCGATGACGCGCTGCGGCTCAGGGCGATGCAACAGGAAACTATCCACTCGTGAAGTGGCACACAGTACGGCATATTGCCGCGGCGACAAAAACACATTCGGCAAGCGGACGGTTGTATTGTCATCGCTCAATTGTACATTTTGAAGACTAATGAGGTCGTCGGAATTGTTGTAAATCTCAATAAATTCCGCCAACGGCAAGCCGACTTTGGGCGTTTCGTCTGCCAAAATTTCGGTGATGAGCAGTTCGCCGCGCCGGGGATTGCGCCCGATGCCTAAGTTTTGGGCAAAAGGCGTGAGCAAATTGCCTGCACAATCGCGCAAGTTGCTGATTTGCAAGCGATAAGTCAGTGCGGGGTTCAGCGGCTGCGCCAACAGCAAACGCACCTGACGGCGGTTTACAACCTGTATCTCGCGGATTTGCGCGCCTTGCGTAAGCGTGTAGGAAGCCGTTTGACGGATGGTTTCCGCCGTAATCAGTTCGGAAAACTGCACTTCAATTTCACGCTCGTTGCGCAGCGTTGCCGATGTTACACGGGGCGGCGTGTTGTCTTGCACCGTGCCGCGTACCGAATTGGGCGCACCGGGCGTGCCTCCGCTCGGATGCACCGAAGCCCGCCAATTTTGCTCCTCGGCGCAAAAGTTGGTCAGGTCAATCATTTCCAAGCTCCAACCGCCGCGTTGCTTGTCTGCATCGCCGTACCAAGCCGAAGAATAGCGCACCGCGTCAATTTCAAAGCCCGCCGTATCGGTCAGGGAAAGTTGCGCGCCGCCGTCGGCTAAAACGGGAAAGCTCGTAATGCCTACGCCGCGACTGCCGAAATTGGCGGCGCGGGTTGTGCTTGTCAGCACCAGCGATTCGCGGGGTGCGATGCTGCGGCTTGGCAGCGGAAACAGGCGCGTTTCATAGCCTAACTGAATGGTATTCAGACGGATAAGGTCGCCCGTGAGGTTGGTAATTTCTATGTATTCGCCGCGATTGACCGTAACCGGGCTGCCCGCAGGCGGAACAGGGTTCGCCATAATTTCGCTGATGCGCAAATCGCGGGGACGCACTCTTCTGCCAATGCCAATGCGTGCCGTATCGGGCGCAACATTGCCGATGCAGTCAGCTATGTTGTTGATAATCAGCAGATAAAGCCTTGCACTGTCCAAAGATGCGGAAAGACGCAGGCGCACGTTCAAGGTATCGGAAGGGGTAGCCGTTTGGATGTTGGGCGCACCTTCGCCCGTCAGGCGATAGTTGGCAGTGCGGGACAAAATCGTGCGGCTCACAGGCTCACTCATGCGGATTTGCAGGGTTTGCGCATCGGCAACCGTGAAAGAAGCAATTCGCGGCGGGGTCTTGTCGGGATGGTTGCCAAACAGGGAATTTCGCTCGCCGGGCGTGCCGCCGCGTTCATCGGTTGAGGCATACCAATTGTTGGCAGGCTCGCAGTTATTTTCCTGTAAATCAACTCGTTCCAATGTCCATCCGCCGTTGCGTTTCACTGCGTCGCGGTACCATGTATCGCTGTAACGCAGCGAATCAATCACTTTGTCGTCCATGTCCAACAGGCGGATGCTTTCGCCCGAATTGGTCAGCGAACGCCACGGATTTAGCCCGATGACACGCCCAAAGGGCTCAAAAGATGCAACCGCGTTGGCAGGGCAAAGGATGATGTACTCGCCCGGCGCAATGATGCCTTCGCCCAGTGCCGTTGCACCCGACTCATCGGCGAACTTGATGCCTAACAAATCAAAGGGCGTAGCGGAAGCATTGTAAATTTCTATGAACTCGCTTTCGGGCAGTGCCACAACAGGCGTAGGGTCTGCCATAATTTCGGTGATAATCAACTCGTTGCGGCGCGGTTGCGGCGGTCGGCGGAAGGTCAGCGTAGCGGCAGGCATGGTATTTCGCAGCACATCCTGCACATTTTGTACCGTCAGTGTGTAGCTGATGCCGTCTTGCAAGCGACTGCCAAGTGTCAGTTCCACTTCCAAGCCTCGCATAACAGCCCGTGTTGGTCTGCCGATGCCGCCCGAAACGTCGTAATGGTTCAAGGCTTCGGCAGTGGCGCGGTCTAAGGCTTTATTGAAAACAACCAAAATGCGGTCGGGGGCAAGTACGCGCACGGCGGTAGCCTGCGGCGGTCGGCGGTCTAAACTGAACTCATGTACCGACTGCGGCACATAGCGGCGACAAACCGCCTCAAATCCGCCCAACGTAACGGTATAGCTCTGATTTTCAACAAAATCATCGGCAAAAAACAGCGTTACGACGGCGGGGTTTTGCGTATTACGCACGGCAGAAACGGGCTTCCGATTCGTATCGCCATTGAGGAAATAGAGGTTTTCATCCTGTACCGCAGCGGCGGGCATTTCTTCGGAAAATACAATTTCCAACAACTTGGAAGTACGCGGAAAAACCTGCGTAACGTAAGTCGCGAAAGTCAGGTTTTGCGCGGCAGGCTGCATGGTGTTGCCGTTCAAATCCGCCACATTGCGCACGGTCAGGGTATAGTTTTGCCCCTGTGTCATCGGGTTGGGGTAGGTAAGCCGCACCACTTCGGGGGAAACCGCCTGCACCAAAGGCGCACCGCTGATGCCCGAAAGCACGTAACTGCTTGCCAATGAAGCAGTTGCCGCCTGCACGGGTTCGGTAAATCGCACCTCAATTTCGCGACTGTTGAGAATAAAGGCTTCGCCGACTTTGGGGGCAACGGTGTTGAAGGTGCGTGATTGAACCGCTACCCGATTACCGCCCAAATCGGCTATGTTGCTGATTTGCAGGCTGAAATTTTTATCATCGGGCAGCGGTGCGGTGGTTGTCAGGTAAACTACCGTCGGGTTAACGGGGCAAATCGTTGCCGATGCAAGGCTAATCACCTGATTATCGGTTGTATTGGTCAGTTCAAAATTGGCAGGAACGATGCTTGCCGCGCCTAAGGCTTCGCTGAACCGCAACTCTAAAACGGTTGATGAGCGATGCAAAAGCTGCTGCCATTCGGGCGCGTCGGGGTCGTACCGAACGGCTATGTTGTTGGTACTCATCGTATTACCCGCCAAATCGCGCACGCCTGCAATGCGCAACGTCAGCGGCGTATTGGCAGGCACGGGTTGGGCAAAAGTGATGACCACAATGTTGGTATTAACAGGGTTGCGCTCTGCCCGCAACGGAAAACCGATGCCGTTGCTCAAAGAATAGTTATTGACCAATTGCGCCGTAATCGGCTCTACGGGTTCGGAAAAGGTGATTTCAATTTGCGTAGCCGAAAGAAACCGCCAGCCGGTCAGGTCATTGACCGTCGGGGCGCGGGTGTCGCGCTGAAAGATGATGCTTGCACTGCTCATCGCATTGCCCAACAGGTCGCGCACACCGTTGATTATCAGCGTCTGATTGCTGTTTTCGGGAAAGTTGATATTAAAAAGCAAATGTACCAGCGCGGGATTGGCAGCATCGCGAACGGCTGCCCGCGGCGGGTTGCCGTTCCATGAGTAATTAGCTAAGGTGGTGGCACTTGCCTGTTCTACGGGTTCATCAAACAACACATCCAGCGACTGCGGCGCCACTACGGTTGCCTGTAAGACTTTGGGGGCTAAATTATCGGCGAAGGTAAAGGCAAAGTCGGGAATACTTGCCGATACGTTGCCGTAAATATCGGTGAGGTTTTGGCTTTGCAGCGTATAGCTGTCGCCTGCCGCAAAGTCAAACGGGAAACTCACATATACGGAAAATTCGTCTTCGGCAGGCAACACTTGCATAGCCGCAACCCCGCCGATGGAAAACACAGCCGACTGCCGCAGCGCGCCGATGTCCATCAGCTCATTAAACCGCACCCGAATTTGGCGCATGTTTGAGCCGTTGATGGCGGTTATGGTTGTAGGAATGGTATTCACATACGCCTGAATCGCCAAATTATCCACCTGAAACATGGCATTGCGCCCTGCCGCACTGTATCGGTGATGAAAGCCGAAAAATTGCGTAGCAGTATGGGTATCGTCGGTTGTGCTGCCTTGGTAAATATCATTGACAAAAACCAACCAACGCCCGCCCACCAAACGAATCACCTGCACCCGAATCGGTTGCGGAAGCGTGCTTAGGTTGGTCAGTGTGCCGCCCGATATATTCAAATTGCTGTTTGCAGATGTGCCGCTTCGCCACAGCTCAATATTATCCAACAGGCGCAAGTGATAACCGTTGAGCGCACCGTCTATATCAGCCGCATTACTCACCAAAAACACGCGTCCGTGGTTATCGGCATTCACGTTGGTACTGTTCCACGCCACGCCGTTGTACCAAAAATCAAAACGCCACTCCAGAGGCTGCGCGTTGAGGTTGCCTATGTTGAGCGGCGTTTGTGCATAAATGCGACGTGTGCCCGTGCCCGTAGTCGGACCGTTTGCCCGCAGTACACGGTTGCTGCCCGACAGTATCGGCGTTGTGAAAAACGGCGGCGTTCCCGTAGCAGGGTTTACCGTAACCGTTGTCCACGCGGGGGCAGGGTTGCCCGATGTATAGCCGTCAAAATTATCGCTGAAAGGAATTTGGGCATAAGCCGCAGCGGACAAAGCAGCAATCATTACCACAACTAACCGCAGGGCTTTTTTCAGGGTAGCAGTTAATACCATGTTTGATTGAATTGAGACTTAAAAATACGCCATTTGGCGCAAGTCGGCAACCCAAAAGCGGGACCTGATTGTTTATCTTTGCAAAGAAGCCTTTCCGAACCATGCAACAACTGCAACCGCTTTCTACCGGACAACAGGAATTTTCCGTTATCAGAACACAAGGACGCGTATATGTGGATAAAACAATGTTTATCCATAAACTCTTGCTGCAAAGCAGCATTTTCTTCTTCCTTTCCCGCGCACGCAGATTTGGCAAGTCTCTGTTTATCAATACGTTGAAAGAACTTTTCTTGGGCAAAAAAGAACTCTTTGAGGGGCTGTACATCTACGATAAAATCCAATGGGAAACCTTTCCCGTCCTGCACTTTGATTTCAGCAACATGGGCTTCAAAGACATCGGGCTGACACAGGCAATAGATAACCGCCTCAACGACATTGCCGCAAGCTACGGCGTTGTGTTGCAAAAACAGGGCATCGGCTTGAAATTCGCCGAACTGATGGCAATGCTGCACGAAAAGACGGGCAAACAGGCGGTCATTCTCATTGACGAATACGACAAACCCATTACCGACGTGCTGGAAGTGGGCAATAACGCCAAAGCGCACGAACACCGAAGCATCCTGCGCGGCTTTTACGGCGTGGTCAAAGGCTCTTCGGCGCATATTCGGCTGTTTTTTATGACCGGCATTTCGCGCTTTTCCAAACTCTCGCTCTTTTCCGACCTGAACAACCTGACCGACCTGACCTATTTTTCCGATTTCCACGACATCTGCGGCTACACGCAAGAAGAACTTGAAACCAACTTTGCCCCGCATCTGCAAAATGTCGCTGATTATCAGGGAATTTCTTTGGAAGAACTGCTGCAACAGGTCAAACGCTGGTACAATGGCTATTCATGGAACGGCAGGTCAAGGGTTTACAATCCTTATTCCGTGTTGCGTTTTTTGGATGCCAAAGAGTTCCGCAACTACTGGTTTGACAGCGGCACGCCCAAGTTCTTGATTGAAATGCTCAAAAGCCGCATGGTGTACGATATTTCCGAAACGCAGGTAACCATGGCGGAAGCCGATAATTTTGATATTGACAATTTGAGTCTGGAAACCCTGCTCTTCCAAACAGGCTACCTGACCGTTAAGGAAATTGACGAATTCAAGATTTATACCCTTGCCTACCCCAATTTGGAAGTGGAAGAATCCATGACGCAGTACATTCTGGCGGCTTATGCAAATCGGCACGGCAGCGCCGCCACAGCCATCAACATTGCACGGGCGGTAAAGAAAAACGACATGGCGATGGTCATTCAGGCGGTTAACTCATTGTTTGCTTCCATTCCCTACCAACTTTTTGACCAACACCGCGAACGGTATTTCCATGCCATCATTTTCCTTGCCTTCAAACTGTGCGGGTTTTATATCCAATCGGAAGTCAGCGTGGCGGCGGGGCGCATTGACGCGGTGATGCACTACGAAAACCGCATCTACGTGTTTGAGTTCAAGCTCAACGATTCGGCGGAAAACGCCCTGCAACAGATTCGCCAAAAGGGCTATTACAACGCTTATCGGAATCAGGGCAAAGAAATTTACCTGCTCGGCATCGGTTTTGACGGACAAACCCGAACCGTCGCCGATTGGAAAATGGAACAAATAGGATAACATGAAAGCCTTCGCCGAACTTTTTGCCGAATTGGACACCACCAACAAGACCAACGCCAAATTAGACATTTTGAAAAAATATTTGGCAGAAGCGCCCGATGAGGATAAACTCTGGTTGCTGGCATTGTTTGGCGGCAAGCGTCCACGCAGGCAGGTAACAACCACGCAATTGCGCCAATGGGCGGCAGAGGCGGCAGGTATTCCCGATTGGCTGTTTGAGGAAAGCTATCACATCACGGGCGACTTGGCAGAAACCCTTTCACTGATTCTTCCCCCGCCCGTAAGAACTCACAATCAGACACTTAGCCAATGGATCGACTTTCTGCAATCTTTGGGCGAATTAGATGAGGAAAGCAAAAAAGCCAACTTGATGGAAGCCTTTGAACAGCTTTCCGAACGGGAACGCTTTGTGTTCATCAAACTGATAACGGGTGGTTTTCGCATCGGCATTTCGCAGCAGCTCATCACTCGCGCCGTTGCCGAAGTCTGTCAATTGGACAAGGCAGAGGTAGCCCACCGCCTCACGGGCGATTGGCATCCGCAGCAAATCACATTCCGCCAACTGATTTTTGGCGAAAATATTACCGAATCTGCCTCTAAACCCTATCCTTTTTGTCTGGCGCACCCACTGGATGAAGAAAAAATCAGCGAATTGGGCGCACCCGACGAATGGCTGGCAGAGTGGAAATGGGACGGCATCCGCGGACAAGTCATTGTACGCCAAAGTCAAATTTTCATCTGGACGCGGGGCGAAGAACTTGTTACCGACAAATACCCTGAACTTACGCCACTTGCCGCCATGCCCGTTCCCTGCGTGCTGGACGGTGAACTGATGGCATGGCAGAACAATGCCCCCCTACCCTTCGCCGAACTGCAAAAGCGCATCGGCAGGAAAACCGTCAGCAAAAAACTGCTCTCGGAAGTGCCCGTCGTGTTTCTGGCTTACGACCTGTTGGAATACGAAGGCAGCGACATCCGCAACCGACCGCTGGCAGAACGGCGGCAACTGTTGGAACAACTCATTGCTCAAAGCGCGCATCCCGCGTTGCGCATTTCGCCGACCGTCGGTTTTCGGTCGTGGGATGAATTGGCAGCCATGCGCCGAACCGCCCGCGAACATGCCGCCGAAGGGTTGATGCTGAAAAAATTGTCAAGCACCTACCAAACGGGGCGCGTGCGCGGGCATTGGTGGAAATGGAAAGTGCAGCCGCTCAGCATAGACGGCGTGCTGATTTACGCCCAAAAAGGACACGGCAGGCGTGCCACACTCTACACCGACTACACCTTTGGCGTTTGGGACGGCGATAAACTCGTTACTTTTGCCAAAGCCTATTCGGGCTTGACCGACCAAGAAATCGCCCAAGTGGATGCTTTTGTCAAAAAAAACACTTTGGAAAAGTTCGGTCCCGTGCGAACCGTTAAGCCCGAACTTGTATTTGAAATCGGATTTGAGGGCATTCAGTCGTCCAACCGCCACAAGAGCGGCGTAGCCTTGCGTTTTCCGCGCATTTTGCGCTGGCGCACCGACAAAAAGCCCGAAGATGCCAACACGCTGGCAGACTTGCAGGCGCTGGCGGCTGCGTTTAAGTGATGGAACATAAGAACACGGATTGCAGGCAGATATACACAAACCTGACAGGTTTTAAATAACCGTTTTTCAATAATTTACACAGACATTTTTCGCAAACAACTTGCGATTTTGTATAACACAGATTTACGCGGAATAAAAATGAAAAAATCGGCGTTTATCTGCTGATATCCGCGTGCTTGTACAATCACCCTTGCCCTTCTTCCACTGCAAACCGCATAATTTCCATGCGTTGGATGGTATCGCCTGCGCGGAGACGGCTCATCACCGTGCCGCCTGCCGTAATTTTGGCAAAAGCGGGGCACGAACCTTCCAAATAGGCGGCATTGCGCCTGCTCAAGCAGATAAAAAATTGAGAACCAATCAGATGCGGGGCAGTGTGCGGCATGGCAAGTACGCCGTCATCCAGTGGGATATTGCAGGACTCTTGGCTGATATGCCCAATGCCCGGGGCTGTTCCCATGCCGTTGTTATAGGGGCAACCTGCCTGTATGAGCACTTCGGGAATATGCCGAAAAAATTGCAAACCGTTGTAGAACTCACTCTGCACCAATCGTATAAAATGTGCCGTTGTAACAGGCATGTCATCGGTCAGCAAATCGGCTTCCATCATCCCTTTGGAGGTATAAATACGCACAACGGTGCGCATTTCGCCGCTACCGTCTGATTCTTCTTTTTTGAACAGTCCGAACATGGGTTTTGCAAAATTTTATCGGATGAATGGTAAAACTCATACCCTGCATAGCAAAGGGGCTGCGAATCCTTCGCCATGCATTCATGCAAATTTGAACATATAATCTCAACTTTTCAGACAGGCTTTTCGGGCGACCGCCGTAATTTTGCCGCCCAATCCCGATTTATCATGCTGTTTTTGCTGCTTTCCGCGCTTTGTTCCGCTGCTCTAATGCTGGTTTTCAAGGCTTTTGAAAAATGGGGCGTAAACGTTTGGCAGGGCGTTACTTTTAACTACATCGTCTGCGTACTGACGGGCAGCCTTGTATTTATGACGCAATTCGGAGAGCCTGCGGCAGTTTTGAGCAACTCTTGGCAGTGGTTCTATCCGGCAGGCGTGTTGGGCGTACTTTTCTTTACAGGCTTCTCATTATCAGGCTTTTCTACGCAAAAAGCAGGCGTAACCGTTACTACGCTGGCAGCCAAAATGTCATTGATTGTGCCCGTTCTTTTCAACGTGCTGTTTGTGCCGGGCAACCAACTTACGCCTTTGGCTTATGCAGGCATTGTATTGACTTTTCCTGCCTTGTGGCTGGCAAGTGCCAAAAAAGAAGAGGCGCGCTCAAAAAATTTACAACCAAGAGGCATAGCAGCCGTTATATTGCCCGTGCTGGTGTTTATTTCGGGCGGAGTTGTAGATACGACCATCAATTGGTCTAACGGAGGGCTGCAAGGCGAAGCACAACAGGCATTATTTTCTATCGCATCTTTTGGCGCGGCAGCCGTATCGGGGCTTATCGTGCTGATTTTCAGAATCATCAAAACAGGTGAGCGCATTCATTGGCGCAACGTAGTCGGTGGAATTGCGCTGGGCGTACCCAATTACTTTTCCGTTTACCTGCTTTTGCAGGCGCTTTCTGCCTTCGGCAACAACGGAGCTTGGCTCTTTCCTCTGTACAACATTCTCATCATCCTGACAGCCTCCGCTGCCTCTGCCCGCCTGTTTGGCGAAAAACTGACACGCACGAACCTCATCGGAATGGCATTGGCAATGATTGCCCTGACACTTTTGGCAGTGTGAAACGAAATCTGTCAGACAAAAGTTTCCAAAATCTGAAAAAATGTCAGGTTTTTGGGGTAAAAATTTGAGTGGCATTAAAACTGATAAATAAGAGCGTGGATAGCAATTCGGACAGCCCGCTATCCGACCGTTAATTTCGTTTTTGTTATCACTCAAATATTTAAAACTATGGCAGAAATTAAAATCAGACCTCTGGCAGACCGCGTGCTGGTAGAACCTGCACCGGCAGAAGAGAAAACCGCTTCAGGTATCATTATCCCTGACACTGCAAAAGAGAAGCCTCAGCGCGGCTCTGTAGTGGCAGTAGGTACAGGCAAAAAAGATGAGCCGATGACCGTAAAAGTTGGTGATTCTGTATTGTACGGAAAATATGCCGGCACCGAAATCACCGTAGACGGCAAAGAGTACCTCATCATGCGTGAGTCTGATATTTTTGCAATCCTCTAATCTTTAAACAACAGTTTTTCAATTTCATTGAAGTTGAACCTTAAAAACTAATCACAAAACAATTATGGCTAAGAAAATTTTGTTCGATACCGATGCTCGCGACCGTTTGAAAAGAGGTGTGGATGCGTTGGCTGATGCAGTAAAAGTTACTTTGGGTCCGAAAGGTCGCAACGTTATTCTGGACAAGAAATTTGGTTCTCCCACCGTTACCAAAGACGGTGTAACTGTTGCAAAAGATATTGAGCTGAAGGATGCCGTAGAAAACATGGGCGCTCAATTGGTGAAAGAAGTAGCTTCCAAAACTGCTGACAGCGCAGGTGACGGTACAACAACAGCCACCGTTTTGGCACAGGCTATCTTCTCAAGCGGTATCCGCAACGTAGCTGCCGGCGCCAACCCAATGGATTTGAAGCGCGGTATTGATAAGGCTGTTGCCAAAGTAGTTGAGCACCTGAAATCTCAATCTAAAACCATCACTACTTCTGCCGAAATCGCTCAAGTAGCTACTATTTCTGCTAACAACGACGAAGAAATCGGTAAAATGATTGCCAACGCTATGGACAAAGTTGGCAAAGACGGTGTAATTACGGTTGAAGAAGCCAAAGGCACTGAAACCGAAGTGAAAACTGTAGAAGGTATGCAGTTTGACCGTGGTTATCTGTCTCCTTACTTCGTAACCAACACCGAAAAAATGGAAGCAGAATTGGACAATGCGCTGATTCTGATTTACGACAAGAAAGTTTCTTCCATGAAAGAACTGCTGCCTATTCTGGAGCAGTCTGCACAATCAGGTCGTCCGCTGTTAATCATCGCCGAAGATGTAGAAGGCGAAGCACTGGCTACCTTGGTAGTAAACAAAATCCGTGGTGCGCTGCGCGTAGCTGCCGTTAAAGCTCCGGGCTTCGGCGACCGTCGTAAGGCTATGTTGGAAGATATTGCCATCCTGACAGGCGGTACCGTGATTTCCGAAGAGCGCGGCTACAAACTGGAAAATGCTACTTTGGACTACCTCGGTCGTGCCGAAAAAGTTATCATTGACAAAGATAACACCACTATCGTAAACGGCGCAGGCAGAAAAGAAGACATCCAAGCCCGCGTGAACCAAATCAAGGCGCAAATTGAAGTTACTACTTCTGACTACGACAAGGAAAAACTGCAAGAGCGTTTGGCTAAATTGTCAGGCGGCGTAGCTATCCTGTACGTAGGTGCTGCTACCGAAGTAGAAATGAAAGAGAAGAAAGACCGCATCGACGATGCCCTGCATGCAACCCGTGCTGCTGTTCAGGAAGGTGTTGTAGCAGGTGGCGGCGTAGCCTTGATTCGCGCCATTGAAGCATTAGACAAAGTAGAGGTTGCTAACGAAGACCAAGCTACCGGTGTGAACATCATCCGTCAGGCATTGGAAGCTCCGTTGCGTACCATTGTAGCTAATGCAGGCGGCGAAGGTTCTGTTGTAGTACAGAAAGTAAAAGAAGGCAAAGCTGACTTTGGTTACAACGCCCGCGAAGACCGCTATGAGTCTATGTTTGCCGCAGGTGTGATTGACCCAACCAAAGTAACTCGCTTGGCCTTGGAAAACGCTGCTTCTATCTCTTCTCTGCTGCTCACTACCGAGTGTGTAGTAGCCGATGAGCCTGAAGAAGCTCCTGCCGGTGCACAAGGCGGTATGCCGGGTGGCATGGGCGGCATGATGTAAGCCGTAAAGCAACAATAAATAATAGCAAAAAGCCATCCTGTTTTGGGGTGGCTTTTTTATTTGCAATTGCCAAAGTGTCAAGCAGTTTTTCGTGCTTCAATACTTTGGCAATTGCGCAGCTATTCCATTGAAAATCAATAATTTTCGGAATGGCGGGAGACAATCTGTCAGGCCAATGCTTTCACGGCTGTTTCTATGCGGCGAATCGTTTCTTCGCGACCGCAAATGGTGAGTATGTCCATCAGGTCGGGGCCGCCGCCGCTGCCTGTCATTGCCAGCCGCAGCGCAGGCATTACAGGCCCGGGCTTCATACCCAATTGCGCCAGCAGGTCATTCAGGGAAGTTTTAACGGCTGCCGGAGTAAACTCTCCTTGCCAGCCTTTCAGCAACTCTGCAAAAGCAGTGAGCGCTTTTGCCGCATCGGCAGTCCATTTTTTGGCAACGGTTTCCGCATCGTAGGCAACAGGTGCCTCGAAGAAAAAGCGCCCTGCACTTACCAACTCATGGATAAAAGTAATCCGCTCTTTCATCGCACGGGCTACCAGCACAGCTTTTTCATTGGAGCACATAAGCCCTTGTTTGTCAAGCTCTTGCAATAAAAATCCCGCCAGTTGCTCATCGCTCATCTCTTTGATGTATTGCTGATTGTACCACTTAGCTTTGTTGATATCGAACTTGGCACCGGACTTATTCACGCGCTCCAGCGAGAAGGCAGCAATGAGTTCTTCCATGCTGAATATTTCCTGTTCCGTACCCGGATTCCAGCCCAAAAGTGCAAGAAAGTTCACCAATGCCTCAGGCAAGTAGCCGTCTTCGCGGAAACCTCGCGAGCTTTCGCCTGTTTCGGGGTTGTTCCATTGCAGCGGAAATACGGCAAAACCGTGCTTGTCGCCGTCGCGTTTGCTGAGCTTGCCTTCACCTTCGGGTTTGAGCAGCAGCGGCAGGTGCGCAAATTGGGGCATGGTGCTTTCCCAACCGAAAGCGCGGTAAAGCAGCACGTGCAACGGTGCAGAGGGCAACCACTCTTCGCCGCGAATGACGTGCGAAATCTCCATCAGGTGGTCATCTACTACGTTGGCCAAATGGTAAGTCGGCATACCGTCCGATTTCATCAGCACCTTATCATCTATCGTGCTCGATTGCACAACCACATGCCCGCGAATAAGGTCTGTAAAGCGAATCTCCTCTTTTAAAGGCACTTTCAGGCGAATTACGTAAGGTTCGCCCGACGCAATGCGCCGCTGAACTTCATCGGCCGAAAGCGTAAGAGAGTTTTTCATCTGCATACGCATCACACCATTGTACTGAAAATCAACCTTTTCGGCTTTGAGGCGTTCGCGCATGGCTTCTAACTCTTCGGGGGTGTCAAAAGCGTAATAGGCATTTCCGCTGTCGAGCAACTGCTGTGCATATTGCATGTACAGCGCTTTGCGCTCACTCTGCCGATAGGGCGCATGAGCACCGCCGTGCCATGGGCTTTCGTCTAACTGAATGCCGCACCACTCCAACGAGCGACGGATGTAATCTTCCGCACCGGGAACAAAACGGGTTTGGTCGGTATCTTCTATCCGCAAAATCATCGTGCCGCCTGTATGGCGTGCCAGCAGATAGTTGTAAAGAGCGGTGCGTACACCGCCAATATGCAAAGGCCCCGTCGGACTGGGGGCAAAACGGACTCTTACCGGACGGTCTGTCATAGGATGAACCAATCAAAATTGAGGGGCAAATTTAGGGTGAAAAGTTGTTATATGCTGAGTCTTCGTCTGCGTGCCGTTATTTCCCAAACAGCGGTCATTTGCCCATTCTCAATACAATAGGCTTCATCATACAGATTTACCGTCGGGCATACGTGATAGGGCACACCGTACAATACATCACCAACCTTCCATTTTTCCCAATCGGCTACGCGAACAACGCCGTGTTCTTCGCTTTGGCTGATGAGTTCATAGTCGGAAAGATTCAAAAATCGGATGCGCCTGTCCATCGGATTTTCGGCAGCAATGGCCTTATGCCCCATATCCACAGACAACAGGCCGGGAGCGGGTTTGGAGATAATGCGGGTCAGTACTAATGCCGCATACTGAAAAGGCTGTTCGGTGAGTGTATCGCCATAGCCCCAATCCCAAAGTACGCAGGTGCCCGGGCTGCAATACACATCCTCGCGCAGGCGATGTGCGGTGTAGGCAGGTGTTCCTCCTGCAATCAGTATCGGTACTTTTTCGCCTGTCTGTTCTAATCGGCGGATAATTTCTTCCACCGACAAAAAAACGCTGTCAATTTTTTCTTTCCTTGTTTGAAAGTCTGCATCGCGGATGTGGCCGTCGTAGGCATGAATGCCTTCACAGCAGATGCCTGCGGTACGGTTAATTTGCCGATAAAGCTCAACAGCCTCATTATCAGGTAAATGCCCCGAGCGATTCATGCCGTTGTTAATGTCCAGCAGGGTGCATGCGGTTTTGCCTGCCGCGCTGAATATCTGCGCCAATTCCTGTGCGGTCGGGAAGTTATCAACCAATGAATAAAACACCGTGTCGGGAAATTTTTCCGTGAGTTGCAAAAGTCGCTGCCTTTTCGGGCCGACCAATTGGTGTGCAATAACGATTTGCCGACCGCCATTTGCCGCTGTCATTTCAGCTTCGGCAATGGTAGCGCATTTGAATGAGGTAATACCCTTTGCAACCATCATTTGCACAACGGCAGGCATTTTATTGGTTTTTACATGGACAAAAAGTCGCTCAGGACTGCCTGCCAGCGCAATCATCTGCGCGATGTTGTGCTGCACCCGCTCTTTGTAAATCAGCAGCGAGGGGCTGTCCAATGCGGAAGTATCCGCTATTTCAAACCATTGGGGCATAAGTAAATCGGTTTTATTGACATGGTAATCGGTTTAGGCCGTGATGCAGGGATTCCGTGCTTCCGATTAGCCGCAGCACCGAATCAGGCCTCATAAAATGATTCCATTTTTCAAGGTCGTGAGCCGCGCAGTCTTTATGGATAGAGTCGTGATTGCACAATTGAACTTTGGAAATCTGTAAAAAATATCGGCGATGGCCTTACTCTACTGCCTTTGTCCAGTTCATGGTGCGCTTTACTGCTTCCTGCCAACCCATGTAGCGCTTGTCGGCTTCGTAGCTGTTGAGTTGCGGGCGGAAATTGCGTTCTACCTTCCACAGGGCAGCGATTTGTTCTTTTGTCCACAAGCCAATGCCGATACCTGCCAGAAAGGCTGCACCGCGCGCCGCACTTTCAATAACATCGGGGCGCTGCACTTCTACCCCCAACACGTCGGCCTGAAACTGCATCAGCAAGTTATTGGCAGAAGCGCCGCCATCTACGCGGAGGGCTTTCAGCGAAACTTTGTCGTCCTTGGTCATAGCGTCCAGCACGTCGCGGGTCTGATAGGCCAGCGATTCCAGCGTGGCACGCACAATATGCGATTTGGTAGTGCCGCGGGTCAGCCCGAAAATGGCACCGCGTGCATACATATCCCAGTAGGGCGTACCCAAGCCCGCAAAGGCCGGCACTACATACACGCCGTCGGAATGGGGGACTTTGGCTGCAAAGTGTTCGGAATCAGCGGCTTCATCAATCAGTTTGAGGCCGTCGCGCAGCCATTGAATGGCCGCCCCCGCTATGAAAATGCTGCCTTCCAGTGCGTATTCTACCTGATTATCAATACCCCATGCAATGGTGGTAATCAACCCGTGTTTTGATTTGACGGGTTGCTTGCCTGTATTTTTCAGCAGGAAGCAGCCTGTTCCGTAGGTGTTTTTTGCCATGCCGGGCTGGAAACAGGCATGACCGAAAAGCGCTGCCTGCTGGTCGCCTGCTACGCCCGTAATTGGTATTTCGGCACCATCAAACAGCGATTTGTCCGTTGTGTCAAAGCTGCCTGCCGATGGGCGCACCTCGGGCAGCATCGCACGGGGAATGTTCAAATGGTCTAACAGGGTTTGATCCCAGTCTAAGTTGCGGATGTTGTACAACATCGTGCGCGAAGCATTGGAGTAGTCGGTGGCATGCACCCAGCCCTTGGTCAAGTTCCAGATGAGCCAAGTGTCTATGGTGCCGAAAAGAATTTCTCCTGCTTCTGCTTTTTGCCTGAGTTCGGGGTAGGTATCCAGAATCCAAGCGAGTTTGGTGGCAGAAAAGTACGCATCGGCAACCAATCCGGTGTTTTCGCGGATGTAAGGCTCCATGCCTTCGTTTTTGAGGCGGTCGCAAAGTTCTGCGGTGCGGCGGTCTTGCCAAACGATGGCGTTGTAAACAGGCTCGCCGGTTGCTTTATTCCACACAACAGTGGTTTCTCGCTGGTTGGTGATGCCAATGGCGCTGATGTCGGAAAATTGCAGCATTGACTGTTGCACTGCGTCTTTCATGGTCTGCAACTGGGTGTTCCAGATTTCAATGGGGTCGTGTTCTACCCATCCCGGGCGGGGGTAAATCTGGCGGAACTCTTTCTGCCCGATGCCAACCATACGCCCGTTTTCATCAAAAATGATGCTTCGGCAACTGGTTGTACCTTGGTCAATGCTGAGGATGTACTTCATATTACAAGCGGCGAATCATTTCTTTTTTATCCAGAACGATGCTCCACATACCGATAAATTTGCCTTGGTGGCGTACCGGCGAGGTGTACAGCAACTGTTCGTTGCCTAATTTCTGAATATTTTCCGCAATTGCAATATTTTGCTGCACATTGTAGTTGTATGCCCTCCAAATTTCCTGTGCCTTTGGATGCAGGTCGGGCGTTTCGCGGCAGACAAAGCGGTACTCTGCTACTACTTCGTTGGTTAAAGCGCCGTTGATGCGGATACTGTCGCAATTGCCGCTTGCCGGTATTACCAGCAGCGGTTGCAACTGCGAAACGGCGCGAATGCCTTCTTCGGCGGCCAGCCCCATAATTTGCGCCTCGGTAACGCGTTTGAGTTTGCGTCCACGCATTTCTCGGGCAAGCGCATTGCGGTCTGTGCGGTCTTCTCTTTCACCGCAGGCAACTAAAAAAATAAGGATAAGCCATGCAAACTTGCAGGCATCAGACAATAGGCGCGGCATTGACTGCTATAACAGATTTAATTTCGGGCACATCTTTGATAATCGCCTGTTCTACACCCGCTTTGAGTGTCATCATAGACATCGGGCAGGAACTGCACGAGCCGAGCAGTTCCAGAATAACGGTATTTTCAGAAGTGATTTCCAAAATTTTGACATTGCCGCCGTCTGCTTCCAAATAGGGGCGAATGGAGTCCAGCGCTTTGTCCACCCTTTCCAGTAAGTCTGTATTTGCTGATGTTTCCATAATTGAAAAGTTATGCTTTTGCCAGTTCCATCTGTGCGTTGCGCATGGCTACGTGTCTTGCCAGACTTTCTGCCAGTTCTTTAAACGATGCAGCCATAATATCGTTGCTCATAACTACCGGCCTGCCGTTGTCGCCTGCTTCGCGGATGCTTTGCACCAATGGTATTTCGCCAAGGAAGGGCACTTCGTTGCGTTTGGCAAGCATTTTACCGCCGTCTTTGCCAAACAGGTAATACTTATTTTCGGGCAATTCTTCCGGAGTGAAATAGGCCATGTTTTCAATTACGCCCAAAATAGGTACGTTAATCATTTTTTGGCGGAACATGGCAAGCCCTTTTTGCGCATCGGCAAGCGCCACTTTTTGGGGGGTAGTAACAATTACCGCACCTGTTACGGGTACGGTTTGTACCAGCGTGAGGTGAATATCGCTTGTGCCCGGAGGCAGGTCTACCAACAAGTAGTCCAAATCGCCCCAGTCGGCATCGCTGATGAATTGGCGCAGTGCCGAACTCGCCATCGGGCCGCGCCATACAACGGCGTCTTCGGGCGGCGCCAGAAAACCGATGGAAAGCAATTTAACGCCGTATTGCTCAATTGGGACAATCAGATTGCGCTCATTTTTTTTGATGACACCCGGGCGTGCACTTTCGCAGTTGAACATGGTAGGCATGGAAGGGCCAAAAATATCGGCATCTATAATGCCCACTTTGGCACCGCTTTGTGCCAGTGCAATAGCAAGGTTAGCGGTTGTGGTAGATTTGCCCACCCCGCCTTTGCCCGATGCAATGGCGATAATGTTTTTCACGCCGGGTAGCAGTTGCTCGTTGCCGCGAAGGCTGGTAACATCTGCCGTCATGTGGATTTGCACCGAAAGGTCGGGTGATACGTGCTCGGCAATTGCTTTTTCGCAGTTCTGACGAATCAACTCTTTCAGCGGGCAGGCCGGAGTAGTCAGCACCACGGTGAAACTCACGCGGTTGCCTGAAACCTGCACGTCGCGAATCATGTTCAGCGATACCAAATCGCGCTTCAAATCAGGCTCTTCCACATGCGAAAGTGCCCGTAAAATATCTTCATTTGTATAGGCCATACATTGACAAGGTTCAAAAAGTGTTGCAATTTACGCCCAAATTGCCTTAGCTTAACGTTTTGACGAAACGATTGGTTTACACCACAGGTACAAGTGTCCGATTGTGAACACCTGCCTGTTCGTTAGAAGTACAATATCGGGAAACAAATTTTTGCAACATACTCATTTTGAGTAAGTTGCTAAATGGTACTAAATTAGCTTGGAGAATGGACGTATGAACCCTATTATTCGCACGGTAAATCTGACAAAGGTATATGCCAGCGGCAACGTGGACACGGTTGCCCTGCGGGATATTAATTTGACCGTGCGGGAGGGTGAGTTTATCAGCATTATGGGGCCTTCGGGTTGCGGCAAATCATCGCTGCTCAACCTGCTCTCGCTGATGGATAAGCCGACTTCGGGAGAGTTGTATTTCATGGACAAGCCAACCTCTCAACTCAGCGACAGACAGCGGGCAGAGTTGCGTCGTTATCACATCGGCTTTGTTTTTCAGAGTTTTAACTTGATTGAAGAATTGACGGTAGCGGAAAATATAGCACTGCCGTTGATTTATCAACGAGTTCCTGAGGCAGAGAGGATGCATCGCGTCAATCAGGTAATGGAGCAGTTGGATGTTTTGCACAAAGGCCATTTTTATCCGATGCAATTGTCCGGCGGGCATCAGCAGCGCGTGGCAGTGGCGCGCGCAATTGTAAGCCGCCCCCGAATCCTGTTTGCCGACGAACCCACGGGCAACTTAGATTCGCAGCATGGACAGGAAGTCATGGAAATCCTTTCCGACCTCAACGACAAGGGCACTACCATTGTAATGGTAACTCACTCACCTCAATATGCGGAGTTCAGCCAACGCACCATCCACCTGTTCGACGGGCAGGTAGTCAGCGGTGCGATTAGTCAATTTCGTTAAAATTCAATCCGTGAAGGCAAGTGCTGAAAGACTGGTTTAAACTTTCCCTGAGTAATTTGTTGAAAAACAGGCTCTATACGTTTCTGAACGTACTGGGTCTGTCCATCGGGGTTGCGGCCTTTACAGTGCTGTTTTTGTTGTTCATCCACGAAACGCAATACGATAATTTTCACCCCAATATTGATAAACTCTACCGCATTACGCAGGAAATTAACCAAAGCGGTGTAGGTGAACATTCGGCCAGTGTGCCTTTTCCTTTGGGGCCTACTTTGGCTGCCGACTATCCGGAAAAAATAAAAACTTTTGTTCGCCTGTTCAATTTTCAATCTCCGTCACTTTCCGTCAGCTACGACGAACGTAAATTTAACGAACAGCGGTTTTTCTTTGCCGACAGCAGTTTTTTGCAGGTGTTCGGCTTCACCCTGTCGGAAGGAGATGCGGCAACCGCATTGCGTGAGTCTAACAGCGTAATTTTGACAGAGGCCGCCGCCCGCCGCTATTTCGGCAAAGAAAATGCGCTTGGGCGCAAACTACTGTTTCAGGGCAGCATCCCGCTGGAAGTTACGGGGGTTGTAGCCGAAAGCCCACGCCGTTCGCATATTGATTTTGACTTTATCGCTTCGTTTACCACCTTAGACCAGATGAGTGTGAGCTCATTCCGCGACAACTGGGTGTGGAATCCCTGCTGGACGTATGTGGTACTGCAACCCAATGTTAAGGAAAGTGATGCAGCCGCTTTGTTTGGCGATTTGATAGACAATTATTTCCCCGAAAGTATTGCCGCCAATGTCCGCCTACATCTGCAACCGGTATCGGCCATTCACCTGACCTCCAATCTGGACTATGAAATCAGTGCCAACGGAGATATTCGCTATGTCTATATTTTCGGAGGAATGGCTGTATTTATTCTGCTGATTTCGGTGATTAATTTTACCAACATCAGCACAGCCATGGCATCGGCACGTGTGCGTTCGGTCATGGTGATTAAAGCGATAGGGGCTTCCCGCAGTGAGCTGTTCTGGTTCTACCTGACCGAATCGGCAATTATCGGCGGCTTTGCCGTCATTGCAGGCTTTATTTTGGTAGAAATTATTTCTCCTTTTCTGACCGACCTTTCCGGCAATCCGTTGCAAGGCTCTGTTTTGAGCGAACAAAACATGCTCATCGGCATTTTGGGGGCAGGTATTCTGTCGGGTTTTTTGGCCGGTATCTATCCTGCCTATTACCTCTCGTCTTTTGAAATCGGCAACCTGTATCACGGACGCTTGCTCAAAGTGCGCAGCGGCAGGCGTTTCCGAAGCATATTGGTTGTTGTGCAGTTCAGTATTTCCCTTCTTCTTTTTATTACTACCATTGTGAGCAGCAGGCAGTTAGAGTTTTTGCGCAATGCCAAACTGGGCTTTGACCAAGAACAGATTGTGGTTGTGCCGGTTGCCAACAGCCGCATCGCACAGGTATTTCCCGAATTTAAGGAGAAGTTGTTGAATGCGCCTGCCATTGCTTCGGTAACTGCCATGGAAGAAGTATTGGGCAAAAGTTACCAAACGCACGAGTTCTACAACGAAGAAAAAGGCAGCAGTTTTTACCCTTCCATTATTGTCAGCCACGACTTTATCCGCACTTTCAACATTGAAATCATTGAAGGCCGCGATTTTATTTCGCGCAGCGGCAAGCCACAGGGCTACGACAGCGACTTTGGCGTGGTGGAGGATATGTTTGGTTACTTTGATGAAGATGAGCGGAATGCGGTCATCATCAACGAAGCGATGGTGGAATATATGGGCTGGGGAAGCCCGATAAACGCCATCGGCAAAACCCTGAGCCGCCGAACGGGCAATGAAAAAGTAATCGGCGTGGTAAAAAATTTCCACTTTTCATCGTTGCATAAGCACGTAGCCCCGTTTGTGATTGATTTGGCAGGTGAAAATATCAACCGAAACTACATCAAATATGTGGCGGTGAAAATCAAGCCCGACCAAATTAGTCAGGGTATAGAGGCCATCGGAACGGCATGGACGGCACTCAATCCTTTGCAGGCATTTGATTATTTTTTCCTCAAAGAAAAGTTAGACAAACTCTACATTAAGGAGCAACAGTTGAAGCAAATCAGCATTTGGTTTACTGCCATTGCCGTTCTGCTGGCCTGTATGGGACTTTTTGGTTTGTCCTCGTTTGTGGTGGAGCAGCAACGCCGCGAAATCGGCATCCGCAAAGCTATTGGCGCATATGATTACCAGTTGGTAGCTTATCTGGGTATGCGGTTCCTGTGGATGATTCTGTTGAGCATAGCTGTTACACTTCCCGTGAGCTACTTCCTGATGCGTCAATGGCTGTCTTCTTTCCCTTACCACATTGAACTTTCCCCCGACATCTTCCTGATATCGGGAGGTATCATTTTGATAGTCAGTGCAATAGCCATTGCTTACCACACCATTCGTGCGGCGCGGTTTACGCCGATGGAAACCATTGTACGGACGTGGTAAGGTTTAAATATCGCCCAACTGCGGACGGAGCAGCAATTCCTCTACAACGGTATAGCGGGAAAGTTGCCACGCACCTACAACGGCTTTGCCGATATCTGCGGCAGGCATAAAGCGCGATTCGGGCAAGTCCACACCTGCCCAACTGTCGGTAAGGGTTGCCCCCGGCAGAATAGCCGTTACACGCACGTTGTGAGGTTTCATTTCTTCGCGTAGCACTTTGGTCATGCCCAGCAGCGCAAATTTGGAGATGCAATAGCTGCCGCCGTTGGTATAAGGAATGATACTTGCCGTGGAGCAAATATTGAAAATATGGCCGTCCTTACGGGTCATCATGGCGGGCAACAGGGCACGCGTAAGATGGTAGGCACTGTAAAGGTTGGTTTCTATTTGCTGCTCCAATACGCCTTCTGCTTCATTGTGGATTTGCCCGGGCGTAAAAACGCCTGTATTATTAACCAATACATCAATAGGCTGTTGCAGGCTGTTGATAAAATCGGCAAAAGCTGCCACCGATGCCCGCTGCGAAAGGTCGGCAGCAAACGTATGTACCTGTACACCATATTGCTTGCCAATAGCATCGGCTGTTGCCTGCAAAGTAGCCTGATTGCGTGCACAGAGAATCAGCCGAAAGCCAATGGCGGCAAACTGCTCTGCAATGGCCTTGCCGATGCCTCGGCTGCTGCCTGTAATAACTGCGATGGGTTGCAACATTAGTTGAGTGGTTAAAAGTGATTCAGTAGTTAAGTAAGTGAGCAATTTAAAACGACCTTTCAAATTTATCGCAAAGCCCACTGAGTATTACGCAAAGAGCACTAAGTGTTTTTATGATAAATTTTTTCTTTGTGTACACTGCGGTTAAACCTTTGCGCACTCTGCGGTAAAAAAGAACGCGTTAATTGGCTCACCTGCTTACTTGCGCCAAGTAAACAATCGGGCTTATCTGCTGTTCATCAGGTCTTCTATTTCCTCGGCCAAAATCGGAATGTGTGCCATCAGGTCTATATTGCCGTTTTCGGTGATGAGGATGTCGTTTTCCAGACGGATACCGATGCCTTCTTCGGGGATATAAATGCCCGGCTCACAGGTAAATACCATACCCGGCTCAAATACGTGGTAGCGGCTGCCGTAGTCGTGTACATCCAGTCCCAAATGATGGGAAGTGCCGTGCATAAAGTACTTTTTGTACAGCGGATTGTCCGGGTCTTGTCTGGCGACTTCGTGTTTGTCCAACAGTCCAAGCCCAATTAGCTCTGACTCCATTACCTTACCTACTTCTTTGTGGTAATCTATCCAGTTATTACCTGTAACGAGCATAGCCTTGGCTTCCAGCATGACGCGATAAACCGCATTATAAATAGCTTTCTGGCGCTGGGTAAATTTGCCACTGACAGGAAGCACGCGTGTCAGGTCGGCGTTGTAGTTAGCATATTGCGCCGCCACATCCAGCAGTAGCACATCGCCTGCATGACACTGACGGTTGTTTTCTATGTAGTGGAGCACGCAGGCATTGACTCCCGAAGCAATAATGGGCGTGTAGGCAAAACCATTGGAGCGGTTGCGGATAAATTCATGAATAAGTTCGGCTTCAACTTCGTACTCCCAAACACCCGGGCGCACAAAACCCAGCAGGCGGCGGAAGCCTTTGGCCGTAATATCAATGGCCTTTTGTATTTGCTCCACCTCCCAAACAGACTTTACAGCCCGCAGGCGGTGCATAATGGGCTGCAAGCGCTCATATTTGTGCAAGGGGTATTTTTCCTTGCAGTAACGAATAAAACGGTCGTCGCGGGTTTGAACTTCGCTGCTGTTGCGCAGATGTTCGTTCGTATTCAGGTAGAGGTACTCTGCTTCAAAAACCAACCCGTTGAAAATATTGGCGAATTGGTGCGTCCAATAAACGGTTTGAATGCCCGACAGTTGGCGTGCTTCCTCTTTGGTGAGTTTATGCCCCTCCCAAATAGCAATGTGCTCGTTGGTTTCGCGCAGAAACAAAATTTCGCGGTGCTTTGCTTCCTTAGCATCGGGGAAGATAAGTAAAATGGTTTCTTCTTGGTCTATACCGCAGAGGTAGAACAAATCACTTTGTTGCTTAAAGCCCATTGTGCCGTCGGCATTGGTAGGCATAATATCATTGGCATTGAACACTGCCAGCCCGCCCGGTTTGAGGTGGCGACGGAATTTGTCACGATTATGAATAAACAAATCGGAGGGTATCGGTTCGTAACGCATAGTTTCGTTTGGGAAGATAAATGGGCAACAAGTCTATGCAATTTGGTACATTTGCACAAATAAATAGCTATGCCTACCATCTTTACACGCATCATCAACGGTGAAATACCTTGTCATAAAATTGCGGAAAATGAGCAATTTATTGCCTTTCTGGATATCCGCCCCGTAGCGGAAGGGCATACATTGGTTGTGCCTAAGAAAGAGATTGACTATATTTTTGACCACGACGACCAAACCTTGGCAGACATGATGGTTTTTGCCAAAACGGTTGCCAAAGCCATAGAAAAAGCTATCCCTTGCCTGCGCGTAGGTTTAGCTGTCATTGGTTTGGAAGTGCCTCATACCCATTTGCATTTGATTCCGCTGCATCAGGCGCACATTGATTTCCGCCACCCGATACAGCAAAGCCCCGAACAGTTGGCAGCAACTGCGCAAAAAATAGTAGCACAACTATGAAAAGCGATGAGCCGGATACTATTAAGCGCATCGTCATATTCGGGCCGGAATGTAGCGGTAAAACCACACTGGCACGCCAACTGGCAGCCCATTTCGGAACAAGTTGGTCGCCAGAATACACCAGACCGTACCTGACTTATAAAAACGATATTGAACATCGCTGGCAGCGCGGTTTCATCTCTGTGTATGACGATGTAGAGCCCATGGCCATCGGGCAAATAGCCGTTGAAGACCATGCAGTGGCTTGTGCTGCCAATGGGCTGGTTTTTCACGATACCAACCTGCTGACCAATCTGGTGTATGCAGAGTACTATTTCGGGCAAACTCCCGAATGGCTGCCGCTGATGGTAAACAACCGTGCTTACGACGGCTATCTGTTGATGGAGCCTAATTTGCCTTGGTATGCCGATGGCCTCCGTGACCGTCCGATGCAGCGCAATTTATTGCTTGAAATATTCAAAAATGCGCTCCATTTGCACGAATGCAAGTATGCGCAAATCTCCGCAACAGGTGAAGGCCGCCTGCAACAGGCACTCGAGGTACTTAGCCAATGGGGTATCAGCCCGCCAGCAAAGCCCTGAATTGCTCCCGATTGAATTGCCAAACATCGTCGGGCGGTTCGGGGCTGTAAAACGATGTCTGCCGAATGCGTTGCAGTAATATTTCCGCATCTACTCGCTGAAAATCAACAACTAAGGCCGCATTGTACGGATGAGCTACCGATTCCCACAAGGGATTGGCAGGCATCAGAAACGGCAAGCGGAAGGCCATGTATTCGTATATCTTCGTTGGCATACAGCGTTCGGTGCTGCGATTGGGTAGATAACTTATAACGGCCAAATCGGCATGGGGAAGCGCATCTATAATCAATTGATGGTTAAGCGGTTGAGTACTTACCTGCCATTCAATAAAAGGGCAGTCTGCTATCATTTTTTCCAGTTCCTGCCGATAGGTTGCGTCGCTGCATGAGCCGATGACCAACAGGGAAATTTTGTGATTGACCCGATGCATTTTTTTAGCCAGTTCAATGGCCAAATGTGTGCCATACGCCCGTGAAACCGTGCCTGTGTAAATCAGGCGAAGCCTGCCTTCTGGTAATAGCTTGTTTCCTTTGATAAACCTGACGGGTTTTGAAAACCCGTCAGGTTTTAATTTGCTTGAAGGCGGATGAAGAGGCGCAAATTTATTGGGCACAAAGTCGTAGTTATGCCGCACAAAAGGTAACTCGGCGGCATAGCTTTGCTCAGCCAGCCAATAGCGATTGATGCGTAAACTGCTCACCGTTTCAACCGTTCGGACGGCTGCCGCAAGCACGTGTTTGGTCAGCCCCCGGTAGTACCCCTGATGCAGAATATTAAGGCGATAGTTCTCCCGCACGTCATAAATCAGGCGGCAGTTGCGAAACAGGGAGTAGAAGACCGCAAAAGGCAGTAAATCAGGGCTTTGTACAATCAGTACATCGGGTTTGATTTGCCGCAATTGCCTGTAAAAAATAAGTGATGCCCGCAAGCGCTGCATGAAACGGCGCGGAAAAAAATCATACGGCAAAAAATGAATATTAGGTATTTTCGGCAAAGGGGAAAGGCTGGGCGCACCAACCATAAATACCTCAAAATCAGGAGCTAATGAAAGCGCAAACCGCTCGAAACCACGCACATCGTCCACGGGTTTCAGTAAAGAGGCTATCAGTACTTTACGGGGCATTGTATGAAAAAACCTGTCAGCTTTTCAAAACTGACAGGTTTCGGTGTATGATGGAATGATTAGTTCAAAACGGTTGCTACATCGTGGTAAGGCAAGCCCCAGTCGTCGGCTACGTTTTTGTAAACTACTTTCCCTTGTACCACATTCAGCCCCAGCATCAATTCGCGGTTGTCCAAACAAGCTTTTTTCCAGCCTTTGTCGGCCAGTTGGGTAACATAAGGCAGCGTAGCATTGGTCAGACCCAGCGTAGAAGTATAAGGCACCGCACCCGGCATGTTGGCTACGCAATAGTGTACCACATCGTCAATAATGTACGTAGGGTTTTCGTGGGTAGTGGCACGGGTAGTTTCAAAGCAACCACCTTGGTCTACCGCTACGTCCACCATTACCGTACCCGGACGCATCAGTTTCAGCATGTCGCGCGTGATGAGTTTTGGAGCTTTTGCCCCCGGAATCAGTACCGCACCAATAATCAGGTCGGTGTGAGGCAGTTCCTGCATGATGTTGTAACGGCTCGACATCATCGTGTTTACGTTGGCAGGCATAATATCGTCCAAAGCACGCAGGCGAGGCAGGCTTACGTCCATAATGGTAACATGTGCGCCCAAACCGGCCGCCATCTTAGCCGCCTGTGTACCTACAATGCCACCGCCCAGAATCAACACTTTGGCAGGTTTTACGCCGGGGATGCCGCCCAACAAAATGCCGCGTCCTTTAATCGGCTTCTCGAGGTATTTCGCACCTTGCTGAATAGACATGCGTCCGGCAACTTCCGACATAGGAATGAGCAATGGCAAACTGCGGTCGGCTTTTTCAACGGTTTCGTAGGCGCAGCAAACCGCACCGCTGCGAATCATGGCATGGGTCAGTTCTTCGGAAGAGGCAAAGTGAAAATATGTAAACAGCAACTGGTCTTTGCGAATCAGGTTGTATTCGGCTTCAATCGGTTCTTTTACCTTTACAATCATTTCGGCAATGCCGTACACTTCCTCAATGGTTGGCAAAATTTTGGCACCTGCCGCTACGTATTCTTCATCTTCAAAACCGCTGCCTATGCCGGCAGTGCTTTGTACGTACACCTGATGGCCGCGTTCGGTCAGTTCTGCCGTACCTGCGGGCGTAAGAGCTACACGGTTTTCGTTATTTTTGATTTCTTTTGGGACACCAATAATCATTTTGTTGCTTATTTGATTGAGGCAACAAAGGTACTAAACAGAACGAAGTTTTTATACCTGATTTCTTATGAGCTACAACCCTGCCAATGAAGCCCACTGGATTGAGCAATACCGCGCGTTTGCTGCGCTCTACGAAGTTGAAAAGTTTGACGAGTTGGTCAATCTGTACAACGTTTACGACCTCACCTGTTTCCTGCCTGCCAATCCCACGGCGGAAGACAAGCAAATCCTCAATCAACTCATTGGGGTTACGGCCGAATCGGGTTATATGGACTATCAACGCTCCAATAACACCTTTGAACTGATTATGCAGTGGCAAGAGCGGCGCGGCAACTACGACAGCCACGCAATTTCGTTCCATCGGTAAGCGGTTGAGCAAAACAAACGCATACATTATATATCTTTACAGCTATGATACCGGAAACCATTACTTCGCCTTTTCAGGTAGATGAAAAAGGCTACTACGGGCAATTTGGCGGGGCGTACATCCCCGAATTGCTTTATCCGAACATTGCGGAACTGGCAGAGAATTACCTCCGCTACATCCAATCGCCTGATTTTCAGGAAGAATTTAACAATTTACTGCGCGACTACGTGGGCAGACCGACCCCATTGTATTTTGCTTCGCGTCTGTCCGAAAAATACAATACTCGTGTCTATCTGAAACGAGAAGATTTGTGCCATACAGGTGCTCATAAGATTAACAATACCATCGGGCAAATTTTGCTGGCCAAACGATTGGGCAAACGCAAAATCGTAGCCGAAACGGGCGCAGGGCAGCACGGAGTAGCCACCGCCACCGTTTGCGCACTGATGGGGCTGGACTGCATCGTTTACATGGGTGCGGTTGATATTGAACGCCAAGCCCCCAACGTTGCCCGTATGCGTATGCTGGGTGCGGAAGTTCGGGCGGCCATGAGCGGCAGCCGCACACTGAAAGATGCTACCAACGAGGCTATGCGCCACTGGATTAACAACCCGACCGACACGCACTACATCATAGGTTCTGTTGTGGGGCCACACCCCTACCCTGACATGGTAGCGCGTTTTCAATCGGTTATCAGTACAGAAATCCGCAGGCAGTTGGCAGAAAAAACGGGCAGCGAATTGCCCGATTACGTACTGGCTTGTGTAGGCGGAGGCAGCAATGCCGCAGGTGCTTTCTATCATTTTATGGATGAACCTTCCGTAAAACTCATTGCGTTGGAAGCAGCAGGCAAAGGAGTAAACAGCGGCCATTCGGCTGCCACTACTGCCTTGGGCAAACCGGGTATTTTGCACGGCAGCAAGTCGCTGCTCATGCAAAGCCCTGACGGACAGGTAATTGAGCCTTATTCTATTTCCGCAGGTTTGGACTATCCGGGTATCGGGCCTCTCCACGCACACCTGTTTACAACAGGCAGAGCCACCTTCGTGCCCGTTACCGACGAAGAAGCAATGGAAGCAGGTTTGCTTTGCAGCCGATTGGAGGGCATTATTCCTGCCATTGAAACGGCACACGCCTTGGCTTATTTGGAAAAACTAAACGCCGCACCCGACGAAACGGTAATTATCTGCCTTTCGGGAAGAGGCGACAAAGACCTGCAAACCTACATCAACTGGTTTGGCGACAGATTAAAAAAATGACATTGCCCCCATCGGCAGCGTGCAAACACGCTTGCAATTCGGGATTGGTCATTGCAAACATTTCGGAAACTCTGCCGAGTATGCCTCATTGATATACTTGGGATATTATCACACAGCCCGATGCTTTCTGAACAGTATCGGGCTGTATTTTCCGTATGATTATACACAAACCTGAGAGGGCTTAGGGTTTCATCAGGTTTAAATGCTTGTTTTTCACCGATTTATGTCAAACATTTTTCGCAAAATAGTTGCGCTTTTGTATAAACCAATCAATTTTGTAAGCTGCAATAAGCCGTTATCCTAATCCTTATGCTATTAGAAGTTGCCTATCAATTGCCCCATAAGCACCTCATTGACTTTACCTTACACATACCAACAAAAGAGGCAGCGGTACTGCGCCTGCAATTACCCGCTTGGCGGCCGGGACGCTACGAGCTGCAAAATTTTGCCCGAAACATACAGCACATCTATGCGGTATCGGACTCGGGCAAACCGCTGAATCTAAAGCGAATTGCACGCAACACGTGGGAAGTGGCAACCGAAGGCGCAAAAGAGATAACGCTGCACTATAACTACTTTGCCAAACAGTTAGACGCAGGCGGCAGTTGGTTAGACGAGCGGCTGCTTTACATCAACTGGATTAACTGCACATTTTACGTTGAAGGGCGTATCAACGAGCCTTATGAAGTGCACCTGCACCTGCCCGAGGACTACCGCATCAGTTGCGGGATGGCAATGCCTGCACCGCACCGCTTGCACGCTGCCGATTTCTACGAATTGGTAGATTCTCCGTTGCTTGCTTCGGCACATTTGCAGCATCGCAGCTACTGCGTGGAAGGTTGCAACGCCGATTTCCACATTTGGCTGTACGGCGATTGCCTACCCAATTGGGATAAAATAATCACTGATTTTCAAGGATTTACAAGGCCACAAGTGGCGCTTTTCGGCGATTTCCCCGCATCGGATTTCCATTTTCAGTTCATTATTGCCCCTTGGCAGGTTTATCATGGCGTAGAGCACCGCAACTCTACCGTCATAGTGCTTGGCCCCGATGCCGATTTTGAGGAACAGTATTTTTATGACAATATTTTAGGCATTGCTTCGCACGAATTGTTCCACTTCTGGAATGTCATTCGCATTCGCCCGAAAGAACTGACCCCCTATGACCTGACAAAAGAAGTCTATTTTCCCACAGGCTTCGTGATAGAAGGGCTGACGACATTCTACGGCGATTGGATGCTCTACAAGGGCGGCGTATGGAGTTTTGAACGCTACTTGGAAGAACTCAATGCTCAATTGAAAAAATATGCCGGAAATTTCGGCAGAAAAACCATGTCGCTGACAGCTGCAAGCTATGACCTTTGGACAGACGGCTACTCGGCGGGCATTCCGCACCGCAAGGTGTCTATTTACAACGAAGGAGCGCTGGCGGCGATGCTATTGCACCTGTGGCTGCTGGACTGTACGCAGGGCGAGCGTTCGTTGCATGATGTGATGCAACTGCTCTGGAAACGCTACGGCACTAACAGCGGCGGCTACACGCTTGCCGACTATAAACAGTTGGTTGCAGAGGTGGCCTCCCGGCCAATGGATGATTATTTTGACCGATACATTGAAGGAACGGATGATATAGCCGAGGCCATCGGCCGATTGGCACACCGCATCTACTGCGAAGCGGAAACCGTACCTGCCACCCACAGTTGGGAACGACGCTTTGGTATGGAACTGCAAAAACAGGGCAACTATGTACTCATCACGCACATCATCCCCGGTTCACCTGCCGACAAGGTCGTTTCAGTAAAGGATAAAATCCTGTCTGTCAATGATTTAGTTATTCAAGATTTGGCAGAAACTGCCCTTATTATGGAGCACTTCCCGATGGTCAAACTGACGGTCAATCGCGATGAGCGCATCCATCAGGTCATGCTGGAAGCAGACGGAGCGCAATATTTTACGCGCACCAAATTGCGCCTGTTGCCTGCTTAAAGTTACCGGTTTATACAAAGGCCGCTCACAGGAAAGTTTCCTTTTCCGATGAGCGACCGATTGATAATTTCGTGTCGTGTTAAATCCGCAAATCTGCTTTATCAGCCTCCAATCCCCAACGAACTTTCAATACACACATGCAAATTCATTTTGGTAAATGAATCCGAAATACCTCGCTAGGCTTTTACTGCACAACTAACCTCACGGTCTGCACATCGCCTGATTTAAGCATGATTTGCACCAGATAAACACCGGTACTCATGTTGGCAGGCACGTAAGCGTCTTGCTCTACGGCGGCAGTTTGCGGAACACTCTGATAAATCAATTGCCCAAGCAGGTTGTACACTGCAATATGGCTGATTTTATTAACCGCCTCATTTACAAAGAAGCCATTGCCTTTGGTAAGCGGGTTAGGATATGCTTGCAACTCTTTCTGCCAATCATCAAACGTAACCACCACAATTTTTGAGTACTCAAAAGTGCCGTCTTTATCCACCATTTTCAGGCGATAATAATTGACGCGTGCAGGCTCTGTGTCTATCCACTCATAAGCAGCACCATTCTCACCTTTGCCATTGACTTTTGCCAGTTCAAAGAAGGTGTTGCCGTCGCGGCTCTTTTCCAGCACAAAATGATTGAACCCTTTTTCACTGACGGTTTGCCATTGCAACAGAGCGGATTTTTCCTGCTTGCGGGCGCTGAAATCTATTAACTCAACAGGCAACAGTGCCAAATTAGGCGATTGTCCGGTACCAAAATCCGAAAAGCCGGTCATGCCGCCACGGGCTGTATTATTAGGGTTATCATTCAAACAGAAACCGCCGCCAATCTGCCATGGGCTTGCGCCATTTGCCCGACGGACAATCGTAGCGCTGACGGTCGTGCCGGTGTTGCAAGTAATCCCAAAGTTGCTGTAATGGCGGTTGTAAAGCGTCATATTGTAATTACCCGAGGTATTAATCTGGTTGTTGGCAGCGTTGAACGCATTAATCGTCCAAAAACCATGATTGAGCATTTGGCAGTTAAAATTGGCATTACAAATCAACGGCAGCCCTGTCAAAGTAGGCGGCGTAAACGTATTGAAATAGGCCAGCAGGTTATCTACGCCCGATGTGGTTGTAAAGGTAACATTAGCCAACTGATATTGTTTTTCCAAACCGCAGACAGCGGTGCGGTGGTTGATAACATTGCCTGAACCTTCCTCAAAGTCGTAGTAAGCCACTAAGCCGGCAGGCGGATTGCAACGGTCTATGAGCTGGTTGCGCCCTGCATCTATCTCTGCCTGCGAGCGGGCAACATTCCAGATGCGCACTTCGTCCATCTGACCGTTCATGTAACCATTTCGCCAGCGTGCCAAAAAGTTTTCAACACCAATAACCGTATTCAGGTTTCGTGCACCTTGAACGGCCAACTGCCCGTTGATGTAAAAACGCACCGTAGCACCGTCGTAAGTAACCGCATAATGCGCCCATTCATTATTAATGATGAAAGGCGGATTGCTCACGTCAATATCGCTACCCCAGAGCTGTACGCGGAAATTCAAATTGGTACTGCTGCCATTATTTACCCGCAAAGAAAAATCTTGCAGGCTGGTACCGGTAGAACCTAAGGCAAACAGTCCCCGCTCACCGCTGAAGTCGCGAATACGTGCCCACATTTCCACAGTTCTTGGGGCATTACCCGCAATGGCGACCGCGGCAGGCAATTCAATGTACTGGTTGTGCGTAGGATTGAAATCGAGCACTGTGGTTGTGCCTATACCGGTGCTGTAATTGGCTGTCTGCCAAGTAGGTAGATTGCCATTGTTGCCGCGCAGTGTGCCTTGTTTGGCATTGACTATCGTTACGTTGCTCGTATTTCTCACCAAGCCGACAGGGAAATCATAGCTGCCCAACGAGTTGGTATAGCGGCGCAGTCGCCCGGCAACAAAACGTCGCGCAGCTTCATTGTATCCCTGTAAACCGTTAGAGGCTCTATTTTTGATGACCAATTCGCGCTGCCCTTGTGTGCGCACATAACCGTTTTGGAAAGTAAAAGTGGAGTTACTTTGCACAATCAGGTTGCCGCGACTGTTGGCACTGTCCAAAACTTGCAAATAAGCATCTGTTTGGAAAGTATGCGGCAATGGTGTGGTATTGTTCAGAACGACATTGGGAAGTTCGCCGGAAGCCTTGCCGACAAAAAATTCATAGTTCTGCGGCACTGTGCCGATAAACCGCACGGTAGCAGATGACACCGCATTAAAAGTTCCTTCGTGTCGGAAATGGCGGCAGATATTTAACGTACTGTTCGCATTCATCGTCATTTGGCTGGTAGCAAACAACGACAAATCGCGACAACTGAACGTAGCGTTATTTCCTATAACAGGCCAGTGTGAGCCCAATCGCCGCGACAGTGGCGGAATAATCACATCGTAATTGCAATCAGGCACGCCGCTCAGGCCGCACGGCACACTCCAATTGGCAGGGTCATTTACGTTGGTGTCTTTGCCGCCTTCCCAAACGTACTCAAATGTACCGATACAAATCGTATCGCGCAGTACGCAATCGTTGCCTTCCACTTCTACCCGATAACTGCCGCGTGTGAATACGGAAACCGTCAGGGTTTGGTTAGTACCAAGCACCGTAACATCATCAGGTATGCGGAACCACTTGTAAGTGATACCGTTAGGGCCTGCATCCAGCAAGATATTGGTACCAAAAGACACGTTGATATCGGCCCCGAGATTGACCGAGTTAAAACTTGAAAAATAACCGTAGCGCGTACCGCTTGATGCTCCGCCGTTGATAATGCCTACATGGAAAAGCCCGGAGGAGTTACTGATGGAGCCTGTTGCTCCGGCAGCAAGACTTGTCGTAGAAATATTGTCATAACGTGCCGCCACCCATCCGGGCAAATTGGGCAATGCCTGAAAATGCGCAGGGCTGATAGTCAGGAAGTTAGAGGTAAAATTTGCAATATGCGTATCCTTTACCAGAATAAAGACACCAAAAAAATCGGTAGTAGAGCGGGTAAAACGCACCGAGCGCGAACCTGTACAAGGCAAGGGAGGCACAAGCGCACCACCCGTTTCGCAACCAAAACCACCGAAATGGAATACATAAATAGGTTTATCGGCGACGATGGAAGCATGTATATGTGCATCGGTCAAGTTAATGATGGTAAATGCACCTGCTGTTGCCAAATTGACAACCGTAGCCGCAGCATCGGTTGTGCGCCGCCAAGTTACTTGCGTATTTGCTTGCGTGGCCATTACCACTACCCGCTCCGGATTATTAGAATAAGAGCTGCCGTTGAAACCTAAAAATGAGCGTACGATGCCATATTCTTTTCCTAAAATATTAACAGGCACTAATTGGTCGCCTGCCAAATCGTAACAACCGCCATCGGAAGTATTAATGGAATCGTGGAACATGGTAACAGCCACCGGTTTATCGGAGGTAATCTTTGTACCGGCCGGCATATTGGCAGCACCTGCCGAACCACCTGAGATAGGCCCCGCTACAGTTCCTGAATAACTCTCACCGCGGTTGAGTGTTACTGTATAAGGTACATTTAATGTTCTGCCACCTTCCAATGTTCGGGTAGGAGTAATGGTAACTACTGTGTTATCTTCGGTTGCCACTACAACAAAACCTGAGCGCCCCGGAGTCGCCAGCGCCTGATGATTCCACACATTTTGCAGAGGCAGATAAAACTCTCGCCCCAAAGCGTTTTTGCCTTTCAAAGCAAAAATATCGGGGTTATTGCTTCGGTTCACCTCATAGTAAGCGGAAATATTGGCCGTAGATTCTAAAAGAATACCTGTTTTGCGGGCTGTTACGGGCAACCCTCCCGCATCAAAGGGAGTTTCAATTTGCGCCAGCCATGGGGTCATATCTTGGCTGACAGTTGTGTTGGCAGGTACGTTTAAAACAAATGGCGTAAATGAAGGATTGGCCGGCATACTGACTGTTACCGTTGCGGCTGTATTGAAAGCTGTTACCCGAATAGTTATCGGGTCTTGCCCGTGTGTTACGGAAATATCAGGAGCAGCAAACCAAAAGGTACGGTCTATCTGAGCATACGTACTGAAGCCGCAAAACACAAATAAGCAAATCACAAGAACAGGAATGCGCAGAATATTTATCATACCAAGCCGTATTATTTTACAAAAATAACGGCAAGCATGGCGCAATTAGTTTTTTAAGGGCAGAAGACGATGCCGCAAAGAGGTATTATTTAAGCCGTTTAATCAGCTTATTGTCAATCATTTCATGGAGTTGGCTCAAAACGCTTGCAACAAGAATTGAACTTTTTCAATTTGTCCTTTCGGTTGTGCTCATTAGGTGCACTAATGATATGAAAGTTTGTATAATATAAAACAAAACAACACTAAAACTTACACAAACAAGTTTTTAGTGCTGTTTGCTTAATATTACTGATATTATCTTCTTCTTCTGCCACCAAAAGAACGTCGGCTGCTGCTTGATGAACTGCTGCCCGATTTGCGGCTGCTGCCAAAAATAGAGCCGGAAGAAGAGGAGCGCCCCGATGAACTGCTGCGCGTTACACGGCTGTTTACTTTGTCCTTGAAGGCCGTAGCACCGCCTGTGCGGTTGTAGAAGTCGGGATTGGCGCGCTGACCATGTGGAGAGTAAGTGCCGTAGGCAGGGCGACCGTCGGGCAATGCGCCGTAGTAAGGGCGACGGCCGTAGTAATTATCGCGATAGTCGTAGTAACTGTTGCGATTAATCATGCTGCCCACTAAACCAAACATACTGCTCATCATGGCATATTTGCCGTAAAATTCCCAAAAAGAGCTACCGTCGGAGGCGGTTCGCCACTGACCGTATTGCGGATTGCCTACATAGTTGGAATATCCCGGAGGGGCTACCACTTTACTTACTTTGCCGTCTATTTTGCTGGCAATCTCCATCCCCATGTTGTTTTCGTTTTCAAAGAAAAACTGTTCATCTACGGGGATCCAGTCAGTAATGCGCTCCTGTGGCACACTGTCTTTCATGGTGATTATCTTGTACTTGTGTTTGTACTCATCGCTGCCAATATTATCTTCCATTTCCATATCGTACAGGATAATGGTAAAATTCTTTTCCGAATCTAAGTCGCGGATGAGATTATCCAATGGCGATTTGACAAATTTGCGCTCGCTGCTGCCACAAGAGGCTAACCAAAGCAAGGCAACGGGAAGTATTAAAAGAATGCGTTTCATGTGCGTATGTTTGATTTACAGGCATCTGCCAAATGAGATACCTGCTTTTTAAACGTTTATAAGTGAAATAAAGTTTAGCGCGGCAAAATGTTGCTGACAGCATCTGCCGTTTCTATAATACCCACGGACAGTTCAAAATCCTGTGTATCCCACTGGTGGATAACCAACATGTGTTTGCCGCTATCATCCAAATAATCCCATTGTATCATCTCTACGGAATCTTCGTCTTGTGTGCTGCGGAAAAAGCCCGGATTTTCGCGCTCCAAGTAGAAGGTCATTCCTTCGAACTCAATGGAGGAAGGGGCAGTCTGATGCTCTTTAAAATACTGCGCCGCATCTCCCAACTTGCCGAAAGGCATCTTTTGCGTAAAAATGCAATACACTCGGTCGTCCTCCTCTATGCGCATATACAGCGTTTCGGAGCCGCTGACAATTTTATACTCATAAGTAAAAAAATTATCGCCCCAATCATACTCAAACTCATCTGTTACTTCCCATGTTTTGAGGTCATAGTCAAACAGGAAGCCAATGCGAAGGTCTGTAACCTTCATGTTGGTAGGGTCGTAGTGTGGTTTTGGCGGATTTTGGTCTTTCTTCTTAAACAGATTGAACATGGCTTTGACAGTAATAAAGTGATTCTGCTATGAAAACGGTACTTTTGCCGCTAAGTTACAATCATTGCGCATGAAGAAAATATTTTATCTGCCTATACTGCTGCTGTTATTGAGCAACTGTAAGCCCGATGCCGGTCCGGAAGGATTTGACGATGAAAGCTGGCGCAATGACCCGATGGGCTGCCAAAACAAACGCGCCGACCAAATAGATGATTTTCTGAAAATAGCTAAACCCTATCTGCTGGAAAAATCGCTGCGAGAAATGGAGGTTCGGCAACTGCTCGGCAAGGCAGATGCCATAGAAATAGCCGAACGCGGCATGAAATTTTACAAATACTACATTGACAAGGGCAGACAATGCGAAAACGACAGCAGCGGCAGACAAGGCCGATACATTCAAATTCGCTTTAACGCACTCAATAAAGTCAATGAAGTAGCCCTTATCACTCCTAACGCTTAACCGAAACACTGTAAATGCTCCCCATACAAGCCCTCACACCGGCCTCGTGGCCTGATTATGAACTGATAGACTGCGGTAATTTTGAGAAGCTGGAACGCTTCGGCAAGTACATTGTTGCAAGGCCTGAACCACAGGCAGTTTGGGACAAATCGCTGCCGGAACAGGAGTGGAACAAACTGGCAGGGGCATGGTTTCGCCGCGAGGAGGGCGACAAAGACCGCAACAGCGAACGAGGCAAATGGCATACTCGCCCGGGGCAACCCGATAAGTGGTGGATGCACTACCAACGCGGCAAGATGGATTTGCAGTTAAAGTTGTCACTCTCCTCGTTCAAACATGTAGGCATATTCCCCGAACAGGCCGTAAATTGGGATTATCTGACCGAGAAAATTCGGTCTATGAAAGTACCCCATCCGCGCCTGCTGAATCTGTTTGCCTACACCGGTGTGGCATCGCTGGCCGCGCGCCATGCAGGTGCAGAAGTTACTCATGTGGACTCCGTGAAACAGGTAATCACTTGGGCGCGCGAAAGCATGGAAGCCTCCCGATTAGACGGTATCCGCTGGATGGTAGAAGATGCCCCTAAGTTTGTAGCCCGCGAAATCAGGCGCGGCAACCGCTATCAGGGGCTGGTTTTAGACCCTCCTGCCTACGGAAGAGGCCCCAATGGCGAAAAGTGGGTACTCGAGGAACAAATTAACGAGCTTTTGAAGAATTGCGCCCAAATACTCGACCCCGACAATTATTTTTGTATCATCAATTTGTATTCCATCGGCTTTTCGCCTCTGATTGTGGAAAATCTGGTAAACGGCATTTTTGGCAAAGTAGCTCACATGGAAATCGGCGAATTGTACCTGCCCGACCGCTTTGGTAAACGCCTGCCGCTGGGCATCTTTTGTCGTTTTGCGAGTTATTAATCAAGCAAACTCATGCAGTGGTTTAGCGAATTTGGCCTTACGGAAATTGTTCTCATCATCAGCTTTTTGCTGCTCTACGGCTTGTACATTGTGCGCAGCTACGGGCTGGCAAAACAGTTGCAAACCCATGCACGCCGCGTTTGGATTAAGTTTATCTTGCGTGCGGTTTATTTCAGCCTGTTCATTGTCGCACTGCTGGGGCCTTCCTTTGGCGAACTGATTAGAAAAGAAGTCAAATCTGTTGGCAAGGATATTTACATCGCCGTAGATTTGTCCCTTTCCATGAACGCTACCGATATTCAACCTTCTCGCCTTTCCAAAGTCAAATTTGAACTCAAAAGGCTGGTAGATAACCTGACCAACGACCGAATCGGTTTGATTATTTTTTCGTCGGAAGCCTTTATTCAATGCCCGCTGACCTACGACAAAGGTGCTATTTACACTTGGATTGAATCGCTGAAAACCTCGTTGTTGCCCACCAGTGGCACCGATTTTGCCCAACCACTGGCAATGGCACATCGCAAACTGACCGACACAACCGAAGTGCAAAAGAAAATGCCACAGTCCAAAATGCTCATCCTCATCAGCGATGGCGAAGATTTTGGCGACGAAACCCAGCAAATGGTCAAAAAATTTGAACAAGACGAAATTCGCATTTTCACCGTAGGAGTAGGCACAAAGGAGGGCGGCAAAATTCCTTTCCGCGACAACAGCTTCAAGCGCGATGTATCAGGCCGTGAGGTAATCACGCAACTCAACTCCGAATCGCTGCAAAGCATTGCCGACCAAACCGGCGGACGTTATTTTGAAATCAATGCAAATACGGTTGAAACCAACCGGCTGATAGAAACCATCAACCAGATAGAAGGCGAACTGATGGACAAAAAACAGTTAGACGTTACTACCAACAACTACTTCTACTTTCTGTTTGTGGCAATCCTTCTGTTAGTGGCAGATATACTTTTCACCGTTAATATTCTCCGTATTTAACCCATACACTTATGAAAAAGCATCTTCTATATTGGCTCTCAGTATTTTACATGATAGCATCGGCCTGTACCGGACAAAATAAGACCGGTGGCGAATCGTTAGACGCTGTTGCTTTCCACCAAAAGATGAAAAGCACTGCCAACCCTGTTGTGCTGGATGTGCGCACCAAAGGAGAATTTGTCAAGGGACATCTGGCAAATGCCAACTGTATGGACTACAACGACGACAAGTTTCCCGATATGGTAGCCAATCTGGATAAAAATAAAACTTATTTTGTTTATTGCCTCTCGGGCGCAAGAAGCGCGGCTGCCGCTAACTACATGCGCAAGAACGGCTTTACGCAGGTGTATGACATGAAAGGAGGTATTTTGGCATGGCAGAAAAACAACCTGCCCGTAGAAATGCCCAAAGTTGCCGCACAGGACAAAATTTCTCAGCAAGAATACCAACGGCTGATTAACAGCCAAAAAGTTGTACTGGTTGATTTTTACGCGCCTTGGTGTGCACCTTGCAAACAAATGGAACCCATGCTGGACGAATTGGCAAAAAAACACAAAGGGCATGTTGAAATTGTCCGCATCAACATAGACGAAAACCGCCAATTGGCAAAATCATTGCAGGTAGAAGAAATTCCGGTACTGAAAGTTTTCAAAAACGGACAGCAAACTTGGCATCACAAAGGCTTGGCAAGTAAAGCCGAAGTTGAAAAGGCACTCTAAGCCATTTGGGGGCAACCTCAGTTATTAATGCTCAGCAACGAACCACTCAACGATGTGCGGTATCGCACCATTGGGAAGTTGGCAGGGCCGTTAATCGGGTTGCCCTCAAAATCAAACGCCGAGCGACAGCAGGGACAGCGTATAAAAAAACCCGTAGGTTCTACCTCCACCACCCCGCAAGGATTAGACGGGTGATGCGTACATACCCTGTCAAAGGCGATGAAAGCATTAGCCGCACGCCGATAGATAATCAAGCCGCGAACACCTCCTGTTTCGTACACAAATCCTCTGTCAAAGCGCAGCGCCTGATAAAACGTATTGTTCAGGTCTATCAGTTTTTGCACAAAAACATAAGGCACGGGGTCTGTAACTTGTTGTCTTTCACAGCCCAACAAGCCCATTATCAACAAGCAACCGATACAAACGGCTCCAATATTTTTCAACATTATTTGCAAAGCGTTACAGCTAAAAGGTACTATATTTGCTTCAATTGTTGCAAAAAATACGACCTTTTATGAAGCAAGGTTTCACGCTCGCCACAGGCGTTTTCCTGTTACTATTCGCAACTTCAAATGCTTTTGCGCAGTTTAGTGTCAGCATTGGTGGCGGAACAGCAAAATATTTCGGGAAAACAATCGGTATCTATCCGCAAGTAAACCCCAATACATTTCCTTTTATTTTTGGCGGTAAGTTGCGTGTTGGATACGGCTTCTTTGAACAAAACAGTATCAATCTGAGCTTTGGCTATTATGCACCTTCCTCGCCGTTAGACAACTACGGTAACTACACGCTTACCTCGCTCCGTGTGCAAAATATGGAACTGGAACTGAACTATCACCGCTATCTGTCAGGACGTTACAGTTTCCCCGAAGCAAAAACATATGCATTGGTAGGATTTAGTGCTGTTATGTCTAATCATAACGTAGATGGAGCAATTGAATTGGTTTCATCGGGCGAACGCAAATACTTTGAAAACCGCCGCATAGAAACAGGTCATGTAAACATCGGCTTGGGTGGTGAAGTACCCGTGCGTGGGGCTTTTCTTTTTTTGGAAGCCAAGGCAGCCATTCACATGAATGCCTTCCTTAATAAAACTACTATTTGGGAAACCAGCCTGATTAATTTCGGTGCTGCCACGGCAGGCGTTCGCTTCCTTGTGGGCGGCGGCCGAAGCCGTGCACCAAGAGGCCGTTAAATGCATCGTTTGCTTCATCTGCTTACTACTACATCCCATAAGCAACAGAAAATCCCCGATGATTCATGGAAAAATTGTCAGGGATTTTCGTTTTATCAAAATCCGATGCCTAATCGGAAGGCATTGGCTATTGGTTGGTCGCGTTGGAAAGCCATTACATAATCCACGCGCAGAATCTTAAAAATTTTCTCAATACCCAATGTCAGTTCGGCATACTGTTTCAGTTGCTCTGTGTAAAGTATGTGTAAACCTGCCACCTCCTGCCAGCGCAACTTTTTTAACAGCGGAATTTTATTAAACAGAAAGCCGTTGAAGTGGTGTTCGGCGTGTCCTTCAAAGAATGTTCCCAAAGTGCTGTATTGGTAATAAGGCAAGGCGCGAAAACTCCGCAGCGCCGATGGGTTAAAGATGGTTTGCGTGGTATTGAAATGCTTAAAATCCATGAACTGCAAACGGTTGGCATTCAGGAAAGTACCTACCGAAAAATCATATTCGGTGCTGCCCAGCATTCCCAGATTCAGTTCATCCTCTACCGAAAATCGCACATAGTCATAGTCCACATCTGCCATACCCTTCCTATAAGCCAGCGTAAATACAGGCCATTTAGAACCCAGAAAAACGCGGCGGTTAGGAAAACTGCGGTATTGGCTGCCGGGCTGATAACGCATCCTGAATCCTAAAACAAGTGCCTGATGGGCTTCAAATGCAGGGCTGTTGTTCAGTGGATTTTGCGGGTCATTGCCGGTATATTCACGGTCGGCGATGTCGCGCCGCCAAAATGTAGGCAGTGCCTCTGCATTCGTAAGCGGGCTGCGGCGCTCCCACTGAACAGATGCCAATAAGTTCAGTCCGCGGGCAACCTGCATACCGCTTTGTACAATCGCATAGGCTTTCTCGTACAGTTTCATGAAGTTCTGCTCTGTCCAAAGCGTGTAGCTGGTGTTGTGGGTAAACGGAATGGCATCGGGGTTGAACTGCACGGCTTTGTTACCTGCTTCTGCAAGAATATAAAGCCTGTTGATAGCGTTGAACCGATGTGACACGCCAAGTCCGCCGTAAGGCCGTTGCAGAGTAAATCCGTAATGCAAATTGCTGTAAACAGAGGTATTGCGTGTACGGGCACTGTCATAGCGATTCATTTGCAAGTTCAAATCTAATGCCCAGCCTTCCACGGTATTAAACTGAATGCCATTGATGGGAGCAGATATATCAAAATTGACCCTTTTAGATGATTTATTATACCGATAACCTGTCAGTATGTTAATAGGCTTAAATTTATTGCGAATTTCATCTACCGAATCCTTGTAAGGCACCGACTCTACTACCTGCCGAATGCTGTCTTTCAGCACATAGTCCGTGCGTTCCTCATCGGTCAGGGGAATGGGGCGAACCTGTGCCCAGTAGTTGGTATCGGCCATGTTAGCTTCTTTTTCTACCCGTATCAGTTCTCCTTTGAAAAAATTTTTGTCATAGGGTTGGTCTAATTTGTCCGATACGGACTGCGCAACCGATGTGCTGTCAGATTTATTAACAGGCGGTTTTTCCATTGTTTTGGCAGTTGCAACAGGCTGCCTGCTGCGGGCTTTTCGGGCTGGTGCTGTCTTAGCAAGGGCAGGCGTTTGTTTTTCCTGCACAACGGATGCAGTGGAGGTGTAGTACTTGGAAGGCAGGACATAAGAGGAAAACACACCCGTATAACTGCCCGCAAACTTGAGCTTAATACCTAATATTTCAATGCCGCCGCTTCCGTCTATTACCTGCGAACCAAGCATCCAGACTTGGTCGCTGACGGGTATGTACTGTTGGCGAATGCGCACGGTATCCACAAAGTCCACACCCGCGTCTTTGGTGATATAAAGGTCGGTGCTGTGAATGCGCCAAGTGCTGTCCTGTATGTAGATATAGCCACTGAACAACGGCGCGCCCTTTGCGCGAGGTATTACCTTTATTTTATTGATTGTCAAACCCTTATCTTTATACTCCCCGATGTACTGGAAGCGATAATGCACAAATGAGGTTGCGGCTATGGGCGATATGAAGTTGCGCTCGGCAAAACTCTCCATTGAGTTTTCATAAAAGTTGAATTTAAAGGCCATAGCACTGTTCCAACTGAATCCGCGATTATTGCCGCTGACTTTGGAGGAAAGCATGACTTCTTTTTGCTTGTTCGGAGCCTCAAAATAGTAGCGTGAAAGCGATTCTGAGAGGTAGATAATGCCCGAACGATTTTTATCTAACCCGGGAAGGATGACATCTTGCCCCAGAATTTTCTTGGGCGCATTCAAGATTCGCTGCAAGCCTTTGATATATACCTGACACTCAAATCTGTCCACCTGATTGAGATAAAACTTACGGTTGCGCTGCGCAGCGCGAATGATGGCATAGGCGGGGTCTTCATCTTTGCTGCTCACCTGTACTTCTTTCAGAACAACCGGCTGAGGCTTCATCTGTACGTCTAATGTCAGCGTTTGTCCTTTGCTTATGTCTATCTCGCGGGTTTCAGTCTGGTAGCCCAAGTAACGAAAGACGATACGCCTTTTACCTGAAGCTATTTCCAAGAAGTATTCCCCCTCGGCATTGGTGGTTGTACCATTAGATGTTCCTTCCTCAAAAACCGTCAGATACGGCATCGGTTGGTTTTGCTCGTCGGTAACGCGCCCGCGAACTTTTTGTGCCTGAACGGTAAACACCAGCAAGCAAGACAATATCGGCAATAGTAAGTTTTTCATGTATGCAACGGATGAAGTGTTGATAGTTGAAACTGATTATACCTCAAAGATGTTGCATTGCCGGCAAAGGTTGCTGCGTTGGTTATTGCAGTGTTGATAAATTTTTTGTTACAGGATATCCGTTCCCCATGATTATACACAAACCTGACATTCTCTAAGACTTTTCAGGTTTAAACAACTGCTTATCAGGAGTTTACACAAAAAATTTCGCAAACCTCTTGCGCTTTTGCATAAGCTAACTCACCTGTAATCAATCACGACCTCTTGCGAAGGGGGCGCATCGGTCGCAGAGAAATTTTGGGTAGCAACAATTGCATTGGCCCATCCGTCAAACTTGCCGGTATAAGCACCACAGCCGATGTATTGATAAGAACCATTGAGTATGTTACGACGGTGGCCGGGCGAATTCATCCAACCTAAAACAATTTTCTTTGCCTGATTGAGATAAGAATCCGCAATATGTGAACGATAGGAAATATTTTCTCCCGTATAGCTGTTACTTATACCTTCTGCCGCTATGCGTTTGCTGTACGTTTCCTTTCCTTGAACGGGGCTTGTATGCGAGAAAAAGTTAAGCCGTATCATATCTTTGGAATGTTCAAAAGCAGCTTTTTCAAGTGCAGCCGAATACTTTAAAGGTTTTTGCCGCTGCATATCGCGTTGCCAATTGGTTGCATAAAAGATGGCAGCATTGAGCAGCGCATAGTCAATATTTTTGCCATCAATCGGCTGATGCGCCATAGGCAATTGGGCAAAACTCTTGTAGTCGTGCTTGGCATACATTTCACGTGTCCATTTTGTCTGTACAGGTGCATGAGCCATCGTGATGAATCCTACTACAAGGCTGTAAACGATTGGATGCAGTTTTTTCATGGTTTCAACGTTTAGGATTTAGGCAAGGAACTTAAACGCATGACATAAGCGCAGATTTCACGAATGAATGCCGATGGGATGCTTTACGCAAAATCCGAGCTATCCGCATTCAACAGAAGAACGTCAAAATTTGCTTCCGCACTTTAATACCCTTTCGCCGAAAACGTTTCCAATTTTACTGCCAATTTCTGACGGGTACATCCAACATGCGCAGCACGCGGCGGTCGTGCCCGTAAACATCGCGGCGCAGGATGAGCAACTGCCGACGGTCGGGGAATGCAGTAAAGTAATGAATGTGCACCGGTTCGCGGCGGGGCAGCATTACGTTGCGCGTAGTGCCGGGGGCAAGCAGTTTGTCAAAGGCTGCTCTGTCCCATTGAACAGTGTCGCCCATGAGCAAGCCGGCCAAAATGAATGGGTTCCATACGCGAATACAGCCGTGGCTGAATGCACGCTCCTGAAACTGAAATTTGCTCAAATTGGGCGTATCGTGCAGATAGATAGCGTGCGGATTGACGCAGAAAAACTTGATTTTGCCCAATTGATTCCCTTCGCCGGGCGGCTGGTAGATGTGATAGCGCACTTTACCACTGCGCACGTCGCTCCAATTGACGGTAGAAGCATCTATGTGCTCACCTTTGCTATTGGCAATTTTGAAGCGATTGCGCGAGATGTAGTTGCTTTTTTTGGCCGCATCAACCGCCACTTCTTTGGTGATGATGCTTTGCGGTATGTTCCATACGGGGTTCAGTTCCAAATGCGAGATGTAGGTTTCAAACATGGGCGTTTGATTGACGCGTGTGCCTGCCGTAACGGGTGTGTCCCAAACAGCCTCGCCATTGCGGAAAAGGAACAGGCGAAAATCTGCCACATTGACCAAAATAAAATTCGGGGTCAGTGTGTCGGGTAGCCAGCGCATGCGCTCCATGTTCACGCGGATGGTGGCAATGCGCTGCTCTGCCGGAATGTTGAGTGCATTGCGCGTCATCGTATCTAAAATGCCCGTTTGTTTCAAGCCGTGCCTGTATTGCCATATTTTGAGTGCCTCGCTCAGCGAATCATCCAAAACCGTTGTATCCGAAGCATTGAGGTAAACTTTTTCGGCACGCAGCCGCTTGCGCAGGATACCAATGGCTTCATGACTTCCGCCTTTTTTGATGACTGTATCGCATTTAACAGGCTGAAAAACACCGGCAGCAGCCATTTGCCGATAAAAAGCCAATTGATTTTTCAAGAACACATAGTGCGGATGCCGACGCAGTTGGCGAAAGGTCTGTGCGGTGGAATCGGCCGCAACGTATTTTTCCAGTATCTCACCCTGATTTTTCCACACAAAATCGCGCGAAGGATAATTCCACAAAGTATGGAACATATGAGGTTTGAGTTTGCCTGCCAACAAATGTGAAGCATATTGCAACAGCCCTGTTGTCAGGTACAGTTCCATTGTTGCCAGAGTTTGCGGATTTTGGTACTCCTCGCGGGCAACCGTGCGTTTCAAGCTCAGAATCTCTTCTGTCAAATAATCTGTGGCTGCCAAACCGTTTTCATCGGCATTGAGCAGCACATTGGCCGCTTCTTCTATTTTGGCAGGCGTATTCCACAAGGTTTTAAAGTCGCGTTTCCGATAAAAATCTCTTAGGACACTGCCTTTTTGCAACAGCAGCGAATCTATTTGCCGATGTACAGACAAGGTACTGTCATGGCGGGAAAGCAATAATTGGAGGGCTTCCGCATACTCTGCCACTCGCGGTTGTTCGGGTTCTTCCGAGCTGAAAATTATGGCAGTTGCTTCCGACACTTCGGGCTGTTTTTCGCAGCCTGTGATTGTCCAGAGCAATGCACAATAGAGCCAGAAAAAATAGGTAGCGTTCATTGGCAGCAGTTTGTTAGTATTCCTATATACGGATTTTTGCCAATTTAGCTGTCTTTGAGAGGGTTTTTAGTGATAAAAGTCACTTTTGCCTTATAATTCATTTCATCAGGCAAATTCATCCCTTCCTGCCTATCTGCTTTAACAGCAATGAGTCATGGAGATATTTCTGCATCGGCATGATACAAAATTTTAATCAAAAAAATCAACAAAATCAGCAGCCAATCAAAGGAAAAACGACTTTTTAGATAAAAAATCCAAATGATTACCAATGGAAATCAACCAACAAAACAAAAGGGAATTTTTACTTTTTAAAAACCGCACTTGCGCGGTTTTTTTACTACAAGGACAATCAAAAAACTACACAGAAAAACAAGCGGATTTTCTGAAAAAATTTTTAAAAACCTACGTAACCTGCAAATTTAGGGTGTCGTATTGATACTCACAAATATTTCCTCATTTTTCTTTCGTTAAATTTTGTTAGGCTATGATTAAGCAATTATGGCGACTTTTTTTAGTCGCATGGATTTGTTTTATCTCGGCAGATGCAACAGCACAATCTGCAAGTGAATTATGGCTTAGCGGCGGATGGGGATTGCTCAATTCCGCGCAGTCTAACCGACAATATGTAAAGTCCGGCATCCAGTTTTCGGGTGGTTACAACCACTTTTTAGGCAAATCGCAAACTCCTTTCAGTCTGGGGCTGCAAACGCGCGTACAACACAGCATAGGCGGCAGAAGCGCAACAACCATTGAGCCGCTGTTTCAAGCTGCCGGTGTTGCAGGTTTATCGGCAGAACTGAATCAATCTTACAGCCAATCGCTCACGTTCTTAGGTGCCGGCCCGTTGGCACGGGTGCAAATAGGTAAATCGCTGCAATTGACTGCCGGCGTTGTGGGTGGATTGAACCTGTTCAAGCAAGATTCTTTTGCCATTGTGCAACGTTTTAACGTCGGGCAAGGCGGGGCATTAGTGCCTACCACGAAAGATGTATTGCGACAAAGCCCCGTAAGTTCATCGGCACTTGGATGGCTGCCAACTGCCCGCATCAACTGGATGCTTAACCAGCGGATAAGTTTGTGGGCAGAGGCTAACTACTTCCTGTCGGATTATAAGGCAAGGCAGCGCGAGCTTGTACCTTTGGGAACGCCTGATGCAAGCGGCGTGTATAAAATTGAGCAATTGACTCGCAGCAATGAATTTCGGACAACGGAACGCACTTTTTCGCTCAATCACATGCAGTTTAATGCAGGCTTGGGGATTCACATAGGCAAAGTAAAAACAGGTTCGCCCGATGCAAGCCCAAGCCAACAGCAACCTTCCCCTCGCCCTACCGAAACGGTCAAATCTGACAAAAAACCGACCAAAACCGATAAACCCAAACCCTCTGACCAAGCAAGCGGTGCACCTGCTTGGAATACCTACGAGCACCAGCCCCTGCCCGTCAGTGCTGACGTAATCGCCCAATCAGCCGTAGCGGATATACTCACCCCTCAACAACAGCAACAGCAGCAACAAAACGACTATCGCATTGTGTTGGTCGCTCCCTTGAAACAGCATTTTGAGGACATCCGCAACCTGAAAGAGTTCAGGTGGAAAATCGCAGGGCAACCCCGCACCAAACCCGATTACACGCTGGAAATCATTGCCGAGCAACAAATGCCCAACGGGCAAACCACTCCCACGGTGATTTACCGCAAAGAAGGATTAGGCGCTGCCGAGTCATGGCGCACCGATGAGAATTTTTACAGAGCCGTTGAAGCAGGCAAGCAACTGCAATTTACATGGCGCGTGATTGACAAGGCCAATAAGAAAGATTCGGAAACGGGTACTTTTTCTTTGAAATGCTGCCGTTTGGAACTTGACTTGCAAATAAACTCTGTTCGTTGTTTGGGCTTCCAGAACGGAAAGTTTCGCTATGAGATATGTTTTAACTCTATCTATAATGCGTTGTGTCCGCAAACTCCGCTTACTTTCAATCAGACAGGTTCAGGGTTATTTATTACGCAAACCAATGGTTCTCCCTTTGCTCCGGGCACTATCACCAATCAGACCCTTACGCCTGCCCTTACTCCGCAAGGGCCTCCTTATCCCAATACGAAAAACTATTGCCTGAGCTTTGACGCACCAACTTCCGTTACGGACGTACTGCTTACCTTCCAAGGCGATAACCTGTTAATGCCTCCTGCCATTTGCAGACCGGGTGTTCAAGACACCGTTAAATTGGAGGCTTGCCGATGCAAAGATTGCGACAACTTTAACGCCCAGTTTAACCTAACCGGTGTTTCGCAAACCTCTCCTTCCTCGCCGTTCAAGCTGACAGGCAATTTTGTAACCAATGCCAACGTGCGCCGCGTCAATATTACCGTTACGCACATGAGTTTTGTGGACGCACAGCAGTGCAGCAACGGCGTTACCAACCACCAAACAGCAGGCGTATTTATCAACAGCACGCCGTTCCTTTCTACGGTCAATAGTCAGGCTGTAACCCTATTGGAAGCCGCTCCGGCAAACGGCGCTGCCAAATCCTTAACGGCGCAATGGACTGTGCCGACCATGAACATCCCCGTTCAACTGCACTTGGGTTTACCTGTGCCCTTTGGCAATGTTTCTGCCGAGTGCTGCCCGATAAAGTACAAGGTTTGTTTCAAAGCAGAATTTTTCATTGACAACGGCACCGGCAATTTCTGCACCCGCTGCGTGCGTGAGTTCTGCGTGGAATTTTCCAACGTCTCATTCTAAACACTTAAACTAAGACTTGACCATGAAAAAGATATTATTTTTTGTTTGTTTCCTCTGTTTGTGCGCCATTCAGCCTATACAGGCGCAACAAGCCCAAATACCTTCTGCCGGTTTATCGCAAAACGGCTTTTCAAATATTACTCAGGCTTATTCGGGTGCGCCCTTCAATTTGGTTCTGACCAACTTAGGATGCAACTGCCCCAACCAAACGCTGACCATTACCTATAACAATGTAGTAGTTTTCCAAGGCAACAGTCTGCTGCCTCTCACCACACCCACCCCCGGCACCTTGCAGGTGGATTTTGCAGCGCTGCAAAACAGCAATAATTGCAATGGGGCTATGCAATATACGCTGCCGTTCATATTTCCGGCAGGCATTACCTGCGACGGCGCAAGCGCAACATTCAACATACAATACAGCGGTTGCGGCGTAAATCATACCCAAACGCTTGCAGTAAAAGCCCGCACGCTCAACCTGTGGAAGGCCTCTAAGGAACCGGTAGCGCCAACTGCCTGTGCCGGAGAAAACATCTTGTGGCGCGTGAAAATATTTAAAGATTTCACCAATGTATCCGCCATTAACGGCATCACGCCGAGCATCAGCAACAACATCGGGACTTACGACTTGGTATTAACCGATTTTGCAGACCAAATAACGACTACTTGTACAAACGTTACCAACAGTTTGGGTACTTTTTCCGCCGGTGTTAATGGTTATACGCCACCTGTTTATTTTAATCCTAACACACCCAATCCGCCTTTTATTCCGTTGCCTTCAAACAGCAGCCAATCTGTCAATCTTAACAGCCCTCAGACCATCACGGCAAACACAATATACATGTTCATTCGTACACAGGCTTTTACCTGCAACAACAGTTGTACGTTGAACAACTCCATCCAATTGAATGGCGTTTTGGGCAGCCTTAATAATCCCTGCGGCAACGTTACGCTGAATGCGCAAAGCCAGCAATCCGCACAGGTGAATTATTGCGGCTCTACATTAACCCAGCAAGGTGCTTTAACGAAATCCATACAATTTCAACCCTTTACCCAACTTTCCCCGGGTTGCAGCGGCAGGTATATTATCTCATTCACAAATACCGGCAATGTACCCATCACGCAACTGACCATTACCGACCCTTTCCCGACAGGTTTGACTTATATCAACCATGTCATTTCTCCTGCTAATGCGGGCGTGCTGAACACCGGTAGTTCGCCTTTTCAGTTCAACATGACGCAAAGCAGTTTAGCGCCCAACGCAAGCATCTTTATTGAAATCAATTTTCAGGTAAATACTGTGGTCAGCCCCGGCACGCTGATAACCAACTGTGCCACTGCCAATTTTAATGCAAACATTCCCATTAATCCGGGTAATGATTTTTGCGGCAATCCTGTGCAAACCGTTGTCAGCAATACTGCGCAGGGCTGTGTCCAATTCAACGTAAAACAACCTTCACCGCTTGTTTCTATTAAAAAATGCGTTACAGGGCCATCTGCCGTAGCTGTCGGAGGGCAACAAAGTTTTGCCATCTTCATTGCCAACAACGGCGACCAAGCCTTTAACGGTACGCTTACCGACCCGATAGCAGCACATAACCTAAGCAACATTCAAAACGTGCAGGTTTTTGCAGGCACCGTGCCAAATATTCAATCGGTGAATTATGGCAGTTGTGGTTTCCTCAACAGTCCGTCGGTGCAAAATCACCTGCAACCGTTAACTGCTCCTACCAACGGGTTTAGCGTTACCACGTCGGTAAGCAACACGGCACTGACTGCCAACCTGACCATACCGCCCAACTGCAACTTTATGCAGACCAACGTAGTGATGATTACGTTTACAGCTACGCAAATGCCCGCATCAATGGGTACCAATCTTGCTACGGTTACGCTTGGCGCAGGACAGACTATCAGTAGCCAAGTACCTTACAATATTTTGGCAATGGCGGCACTGAACGGCGAAAAACAAGTCAATTCGGGCATTAACCAAAGCAATTGGAGCAATTCGCAGATAGTGCCGGTAGGAGGAACGTTCCAGTATCGCATCAGAATTAGCAACGTAGGCAGTTTGCCGCTGTCCAAAATTCAGGTGCAGGACAACCTGCCAAGTTGCGTTCAATTGGCAAACCCTGCCAATATTACGGTGGTAGATGCTAACAACAACACGGTTGCAAGCGCATTGCCGGTCAGCTTCAGTGGAGGCGTGTTTGTACTGCCCGCGGGTTTCACCTTAAACCCCGGTCAGGATGTATTCTTGGTGTTCAACGCACAGCGCACGGCTGCCACGCCCGAACCTTGCGTAAACTGTGCAACAGTAAGTGCCGTTTCGCCGCTTTCTGCTAACCCGCTGACATGGAATACCGGCTGCGCTAATATTCTGCAACCTTTGGATTGCCAAAATGAAGCCTGCAAAGAACTGAAAGTGGAAATTAAACCCGGACTTGTGATGAGTAACGGTAATGTACAGCCGATGTTGTTACAACTGAGCTACCCTGTCCCGATTCAGGAACTTTCCATCCACGTGGACGATTTCTTTATCCAATACCTCCCCGGCGACTGCAAACCTGCCAATATTGGCAATGCCGTAGGGCATATGGCTACGGCAAGTTCTCCAATTGGCGGAGCAAACGGTTTGCTGCTACAACAGCCGCATCCGCCCATGAATACCAGCTTGACATGGATAGGCAACCCTACGTCGGTGAATACGGGCTTCGGTATTCTTAGCGGCATCCCGTTCAATCTTTCACTGCCCAATATCCTCAACCTGAAATGCTGCGAAGGCAGAATGAATATCTGCTTCACGGTGCGGATTAAAGACGTAAACTGCGTGGTTTGCGAAAAAAGGATATGCAGGGAGTTGAAATTTCCCAGTGCAGTCATCGTAACGCCATCGCCGTTGCCAAACATCAATCAAAAGCAATAACCTGCCTTCTTGGTAAAAAATGAACCTGACAGGCTTCAAGTCTGTCAGGTTTTTTTGTAGCCTGATTAAGCATCGCATTTCAGTTGCTTACAACTGTGCCAAATTGAAGCGCACTTGGAAACCAAAGGCAGTGTTTGTTCGGCGGAAAGAGTTGGAAACCAGCGGATTGTTAATCTGACGGTCAAAGTACAATTGCACGCTTACCTGCTGATTTACCACGTAGTTGATGGTAGGCCGCAGTTGCAAATTGTAGTTGCCCATGGTGGCAATACTTTCCTGCACCCCATCCTGAATACGTCTTTGCAGCGTGCGCGTATCGCGGATGGTAAACGACATGCGGAAGGTCAGGTCGTTTTTCAACACCGTATAGCCGCCGTTAATCTTAAACGGAATTTTCAGATTGGCTTTTGTGAAACCCACATCCACCGTAACATCATCGTTGCGCATTTCGCTGATTTGCGCATTGTTCAGCGTCAGTCCCAAAGTACGGCGTTTGTTGTAGTTCACCGTGATAGTCATATTCTTGGTCGTGCGCATTGTTACACCCAGCAACGGCGCAAAGTTTTCGTCAATCGTTACCTGATTCATCACGAAAATAGGCACAATGGCCTGTGTAACAGGGTCAATAATCGGGAATGGCAAGGCATGTTCGCGAATGTCTAACCGCAGAAAATCGGGGCCGTAGAGCAGCGAAGAAGTAAAGTTGCCCACGTTGTAGTCGTTTTTGTAGCTGTGCTTAATCTGAATCTGACGGAAATTTTGCTTGAAAAACGCCAATTGCGTCAGGCCGGTGTAAGTCAGTTGCCAGTTGGGCAACGGAATTTGCGGAAAAGCCGAAAGCGCCTGACTGTTGGCATCTCTGCCTGTGTAAGCGGCCAAAAATGCAGGAATCAGCACATCCTGCCCGTTTAAGTCAAAGTTGGCACCGGGTACTTCGGTTTCCATCCGACGGCGGATGATTTCCCGATTTTGGATAAAATTGTCAAATACGGGCGATTGGTTGGCCGAATTATCGCCGCGGAAGGCCGTGCGAAGCGTATTAAAACTGATGCTGTACTGCCCGTTGCGCATAGGAGACTGCGACTCATGCGCCCCCAGCGCAGTATTGAATCGGAATACTTCGCTGTAACTGCCGGTAGTAATTTTGCGCCAATCCATGCGCAGGTCAAAGTCTTTGACGGGTGAAATATTGGCAATAATTCCCAGATTGCTGTTGCGCCCCTGCATGAATGAGTTGTTCTGTAATGGGCTGACAGACAACGCATTGCTTTGTGCCAAGCGGTCTTTGATGCCGCTGTCCTGACTGCCGAATACGAAGCCCCAACCGGGATTATTAAAGTCCCTGTCCATACCCAAAAAGCGAGGCACGGTGAGCACGCCCGGAATCATGGTATTGCGGGTAACATCGTAGTTCAGTTGCACATTCTGAACAGAGGTTAGCAGGCGCGCGATGGTAGCAGGCGCACCTGTTGGTTTCAGAGGAACGGATTTCTTAGCGGCCTGTCGGGCTTCCACCGCGGCTATTTTGGCTTGCAAACGCTCAATTCGCGCATCAATTTTTGCCAGTTTCTTCTCCAATCGGGCAGAATCAATCGGCTTTACTTTGGCCGCCTGACGAATCTGGCGGATGCTGTCTTTCAGGCGCAGCGACTCCGAAGGGTTCATCTTGATTTTCCATGCCGCAATCTTATCGCGGTAGCGGCTGATGCGTTTGCCGTAACGCACCGAATCAAACTGTATTTCCAGAATTTTACCTTCGTAGCGGTCTATTTTGGCCTGATAGCGCTGTTGGCGCGGGGTAAGCGTGGTTGGCAATTGCCCTCCCATTGGCGTAATGCCGTTGCCGGTTGGCTCTGCGCCTGTCAATACGTTTTTGCGCTTATTGTTGCGTTCTATGCGTGCCTGCAAGCGGCGTTTTCTGGCTTCGCCCCATTGTTCTGCCTGCCCGCCCTGCTGATTCGGGCTCAACAGCGCCTTTAATACACGGCTTTTGTTGTAAAGTGTCCGCATATTCATCTGCCCTGCGACCCGCAGCCCGCTGTTGTTTTGCATGGCATTGCCCAAAGTATCGGCTATGCCCACTGCGCCGGCCGTCCATGTATAGCCTGCCTGATAGCGCGCATTGGCATTGAGCCAATCGGTAGCAGGAAACATTTTGAAAGGTACTTCGTACTGCACGCCTACGGTTTGCACATAGTTCTTCATCCGCCCTAAACGGAGGATGTTATTAATCACCGAATCGCGGCGGGTGATATTGCGACGCGGGTCAATCAATTCGTTGTTGATTTCGCCCACCGGTTCGTCTATAATACTGAAAGCCTGTGCGTTATAGTCCAGCCCCAGCGATTTTGTCAAACTCCAACGCACATTGTAAGCGCGATTGAAGGTAAATGCCTTTTCATACAGCGGCGCTATGCCAAGCGTATTGAGGTCAGAGTTGCGCAGTTGTGTTTTAATAAAGCGCCTGTCCACATCGCCTGTGATAGTAACACTGGCAGGCATGGGGTTAATGTTGAAATCTTTCAGGAATTTGAGGTAGGGTGCATCCAGAAATACCACATTCTTGAAAGGCTCTAACGGGGTGGCTGAGGTATTATTAAAGTTGTATTGCAAGCCGACTTTGGTAAACCGCTCAATGTATTCGGCTGTTCGGATGTTGGTATTGCGTGCGTCGGCAAAAGAGAAGTTCAGTGCCAGATTCTCCACATCCCACAAATGAGATTTTGCCCCTTGCTTTACTTTGTTCTTGCGCACGTTGGTAAAGTTCAGGCTGCGCCGAATCATGTCTTCCCGCACCAAGTTGCGCAAACCGATAGCCTCGGCACCGGGGCGCGTTTCCAAGGCAAGTTCCAGCGGCATATCGGGGTCTAATGGGTTGAAGTACGGTGTCATCAGGCGGCGCTCGTAGCTGGCAAACATGGGCAGGTTGAGGCCGATGCGCTCCAAACCAAACTTGTGTAACTGTATGGTAGAGGCCAAATCATACTCTAAGGAATGTTCGCGGGTGCGCTGCGAAATCTTATCCTGTATGCCGCCAAAGAACGGCGAAGAGTAGCGAACAGAGGCGTTTACCACCGCCAAGTCGGCAAGGGTAGCATTCAGGCGCGCCTGCGCTGCCCATCCCGAACGACGGTTGAAGCCCGCCACCCGCAACTCGTTCACCCAGATACAAGCCGACTGCGGCCTTCCATCCGTGGTTTCAGGGTTGCGAATACCAATCATGATGGTTTGCACGCTGCTCAAATCGGGGTTGCCCACAATAGTAACCTGAAAACGACCTATTTGGGTAATGTAAGGCAGCCGCAGCGAAAGCCCCAAGCGGTTGCGTTCGGCTTTGGCATTAATCAAATCCATTACCGCGATGTCTAAACTATTCTCCTCCGGCCAGATTCCTTCGGCAGTGGTGGTGCCGGGCGGCGTAACCTGCGAAGGCATTTGCACTTCGTAGTAGTTCTCGGTAAAGTCTGTACCAAAGCGGACAAATACGTTGATGTCGTTGTCATTCAGCGGTTTCAGGCGATTGAAAGGGCTTACATGTACGAACATCTTAATGCGTTCGTAGTTCACCATATCCACCACATAGTTTTTGTAAACGGCGCGGGCATCGCGGTCGGCAAGGTCGTCCACGCACAAACGCAGAGATTGCTCATTGCGGCGCGCCTGTGTGTTGCTTGCAAAATCCAAATCGCGAACGAAGCCCGGCGGCAGCACATAAGGCGTGCGCCCCGACTCTGTCTTTTCAGGGCCGTTTTCTTCGGCATTTACCGATGAAACGGTAAATATGGTTCGGGTAGGCTCGCGCGGCACTTGCAGGCCGGGTTGTTCCAAACTCTCCAAAAACGGCCGCCACTGTGCGCCTACCAACTGAAAGTGCGCCATACGCAATACCACAGGCTGCTCCCAGTCGGTCATGTAGGTGCGGATAAAGCGGATGGATTTAAAATCGTTGATATCGCCTACTTTGCGGGTAAAGTCGCGGATGGGGATGCGGAACAGATACCATGTAACGTCTTCATTACAGCTTGTGCGTGAGGAAGTTACGACCCTATCCACCACGTAAGGGTTATCGTCTAATCTGCCGGGGCGCAAGTCAATTTCGTATTCGTAATATGCGTCAATATCGTTCAGCGTATTGTCGCGGTTCAGGTCTTCATTATCGGGCAAAAAACTGTTGGATTGCGTACCTGCCCCCTCGGGAGAGTTGCCCTCCATACCATTGAAAAACTTGTAGCGGTCAAATACTTTCAAATCCTGTGCGGTAGCCTCATCGGAGAGGTAATAGTTAAAGTTATCACCCGAAGGGTCGCGCTCTATCTGCGCATAGGCTGCGCCGCTTACCCTGCCTCGCACCTGATTGAGATAGTTGCGGAAAAACTGACGCTCGCCTTCATCGTTCAGACCGTCCATACCGACATCCTGACGTGCCCGCGCCCCCGGTTCGGCAGCAAAAGCATTGGTCAGGTAAGGTTTGCGCGTAACTACGCCCCAGTCGGTACGCACTGTATCGCGGTCGGTGTCGTTGGTGGGTAGGCCGTTTTCAAAGCCGTGCCGCCCGTCGGGAATGTAGTCTTCCGAAATACTGCCCAAATTGAAGTACAGTTTGCCGCCCGTCGTATTATTGATACCCACATTCCGCCCGTTCACGTTGGTAATAATTTGGCCGTTTACGCCGCGTATGAAGGGGTCTAACAACCAAAACTCTATGTACTGGATGTTGATGTTGTCAAAGTCAATGTCGTAGGTAATGCCTTTGGTGATTGCGCCAAAGTTCTGCCGCGGATTAGGCAAGCGACCGTCAGGGGTCAGGTTGGGGTTGTAGTTATACATCCCCCGCTCTTCGGGATAAAATGCCAAATCCATGGTCAAGTCGGGGTTATTCAACATTTGCGGGTCTCGACCACGGAAAATCTCATCAAAAGCAATTGGGCGCACATAGTGGTTGCAGCGGTCTTGCTGGCTGATGTTGGAAGGTGGCGCCTGCCCTAATCCACGATTGAAAAATACGGTATTGTCCACCGTGTACCACGCCATTCGCGCCCTTTGGTAAGCATACTCCAACGGGTTGTTGCGACCTACGGGTCGGAATTGGTTAGGCGTACTGCCCAATGCCCAACTTTGCGGTTGTCGGCCTAACTCGTAAGGCACCTCAGCCCCTTCAAAATCATCTATATATGAAGTACCTCCATCTGTACCGATGAGTTGATTGGCTCCGGGGATAATCTGTGCAAAATCGCCGCTGAAAGCAATGGTAGAAGGCGCTTTGGTGCTTACCAACGGCAATTTATCCACCATGCGCGTCAGCCAGCGGCTTTCCTTGCGGTAGTTCAGCCCGAAGCCCCACAGGGTGTTGCGGGTAGGCTCGGCACCAATGCTGACACGTGAAATGTTCGGGCGCTCGTTCATGTGCATCAGTGTAGTATGCAAACGGAAATCTTTGCTGAAACGGTACTCCAAATCTGTACCTACCAAGTTGCGGGTTTGGAAGTTGAACAAATCCTGTCGCTCGTACTGGATGATAATTTCCTTGCCCGAACTGAGAATCCCCGTATTGGTAATGCGCACTGTACCCATCTGATAATCAACAGTATAATCCGTTCCTTCGGTGAGCATAGTGCCACCGGCACGAATTTGCACCGAATTGCGGGCGATGTTAATGCCGTTCAGGCGTATTTCGGAAGAACTTGCCGATTGGAAACTGCCTTTGAGGAAAAACTTGCTCTTGCTCGTGAGCAGTATCGCATCGGCACGTGTACCACGATACAACTCGTTAAATACGTACTTGTTAATGAGTTGCTGTTCCAATTGCGGAATAAACTGCCGCTCCAAATGTGAACCGAACGGCTCTAACACGGGAAAAATAATCCGTCCGTTGCGCGAATCTACCGTGATGCCTTCTATAAAATCAATGTTGCCGTCGGGTTGCGGGTCGTTGTTTTGGTTGAGCAGGTCTAAGCGCATGATTTGCGCCAGCGGAACGTCTTTCAAATTGGCACCTTCCTGCAAATTGGGGTTGTCAATCCCTGTGGCATCGTCGCGATAAATTACGCGCAACTGAAAATTGGTGCGCTCCAATTGCTGCGTTTGCAGGGAGTAAATATTTTTCATCATCAAATCCCAAGAGGGAATGTCCTTCCGAATGGTAGAAGGTTTGAGCATTTTCATGATGATGATATCGTTGTTGGGGCGATTCTGGTAGTTCTCGGTCAGCTCGCCCACCCGATAAACCTGACCATTGTAGGTATATTCAAAAGATACGGCCAAAATTTCATCGTTGCGCAGCGGTGTAATGAGTGAGATGTAACCCAGATTGGGATGCAACACAAACTCATTGGGCTGCAATCGGCGCGCACCGCGCAGCATTTCATAATCGGAGCCTTTAATCAGCCCGAAGGTCTGTTCCATAACGCCCGTCAGGCGGTCGGGGTCGCGAATGGCAGCATTGGCTTCTACATTGGCAAACAAGCGGTTGGCGGCATTGCTGGCAGGCCCCCGCCCTGTTGCCGGCGCAATATTGGGATTATTGGCGCGAAAAGGCTCTCCTTCGCCCAAATCCAGCAGAGCAACAATGTTTCGCAGCGTTTGTGTGTTGTTGTTGCGGTTGGTAACGTACACCTCCACGCGCGTTACTACCACTCCCGATGTGATAACAGGGATGGTACGCAACGATGGCTCGTAGTTATGACGGAAAAACTGCCCCAAGAAAAAGTGGCGGTTTTCGTCATACGAATCGGCGCGGATTTCAAAGGGGCGCACTTGTGCCCCACCCCGAATGCGCATGGACTCCACCGTTCCGCGTGACTGCGATGCGATGGCATTAATCCACAACTTGCCGAAGCGCAAGCGGGTTTTGAGGCCAAACAGGTTCTGCGCACCGGTAATCAGGCCATTGCTGACGGGCATACTGACGTTCCCTACTTTGACCTCTTGTATAATGTCTTCTTCCTGTGCGGTGTAGCCTGTCAGGAAGGTATTTTCAAACTGAAAAGAACTCTTGGTATCCCAGTTAAAATTCAGGTTGAGCTTGGTGCCTATTTTTCCGACCATGTTCAGTTGAATCTGCTGGTCAAAAAAAAGACCGCCGTTGCGCTGCTGCCGCAAAAGAATCTGCGGGTTCTCGATGCGCTGCCACTTGCCGCCCAAATCCAGCAAGATGGTTCCGTTGGGCTGGATGTCTAAGTTGCTGCCACCGAACAGCCTGTCGGCCAAAGGCGGCAGTTTAATCAGCGGAATCAGTCGCCCCGACTTTACGGGGTCTGTACCATCGGCAGCCCGCGAAAGCGTGCGGTAGTAATCGCGTGAAAGTTCCGTATTGCGTGCCCGCTCCACCTGCCCGAAGGGAGCGCGTGCAGGCGTGCGATAGTTGAAGTTGCCGATTTGCTGGCGCAGATTGTAAAACTGCCCGTCAGGGTCTAATTCTATCTTCGGATTAAAGGGTTTGCCCAACAGCGGCGAGGTGCGCTGGCGGTAGGGTGTGAAAAAACCGGAATAGCGACCCATTTCGCGGTCGGTCAGCGAAAAGGGGCGAGTGGCTGCTTTTCGGTCTATGCCGCTGCCCAAACGGGTCGTATCCGGCTCTTCCAAGTCGGTAGTATCCGGCGACAATGAAATATCAGCAGTCGGGTTGGCAGGTCTTGTCTGGGTAGGTCGGGTGGTTGGGTTGCGCCCCGGCTTCCCTTGCGCGCGGGCTTCTTCCATCCAGCCCAGCAAGCAAAAGAACAACAGGCAACAAAAACCTGCGACAGAACTATTTTTAAACATCATCCCTGATTATTGTACCAATCGGGTAAATTTGAGTCATAGGCGATTACACACAAGTTACAAAGTAAGCAAAAAAAGCATGGACTTTACAAATGTAAGAAGTTACCGACGGCATATAATTTAAATTACGATTCCAGCACCTGCCGCAACAGTTCGCCTGCTTTTTTGGGGTCTATCTTAACGGAGGAAGCCTTCATTACCTCACCCATAAACATGCCCAACAAATTTTTCTTGCCCTTTCTGTAAGCTGCTGCTTCGTTTGGAAATTTCGCCACAATTTCCCGAATGAATGGCAACAGCGTATCGGTGTTGCTTTCCTGCAATAAATTCAATCGGCGCGCGGTGGCCTCTGCTGCCGCTTCGGGCTGATTGACAAGGGCGGCAAAGAGTTCTTTGGAAGCTACCGAAAAGCTGAGCGCTCCCTGCTCGGTCAGTTCTACGGCATCGGCCAACTGACGAACGGTAAGCGGCATTTCGGCTGCTGTTTTTCCCGTTTCGTTCAGGTAGGATTTCACAGGCCCCATCAGCCAGTTGGAAACTGCCTTGTAGTGCTTGGTAAGTGCGCAAACCTGCTCAAAATACACGGCCATTTCGCGCTCATCGGTCAGCACGGCGGCATCGTACTCCGGCAATTGATATACTTGTTGGAACTTTTCCACCAGTTGCTCGGGCAACTCGGGCATCGCCGCACGAATGCGCATCAGGTCTTCATCGGTTACTACAAAAGGCGCTAAGTCCGGCTCCGGAAAATAGCGATAGTCGTTGAGTTCCTCTTTGGTGCGCATGGCAAAAGTACGCCCGCTGTTTACGTCGAACAGACGCGTTTCGGAAGTTACTTTTGCGCCGCTTTCCAACACTCCGACTTGGCGCACAAACTCGTACTCAATGGCACGCTGTACGTTACGCATCGAGTTCATGTTTTTTATCTCTACTTTTTGTCCCAGTTTCGTATCGCCCTTTTTGCGAACGGAAACGTTGGCATCGCAGCGCATAGAACCTTCTTCCATATTGCCGTCGCAAATGCCTAAGTAGCGCACAATACGGCGCACAACGGCCAGATAAGCGGCGGCCTCTTCCGGCTGCCGAATGTCGGGTTCGGTAACAATTTCAATCAACGGCGTTCCGGCACGGTTCAGGTCTATGAGCGTGTAATCGGCATCGGCAGGGTGGATAGACTTGCCTGCATCTTCTTCTAAGTGGATGCGATTCAGGCGGATGCGCTTTATCCAATAGTCTTTGCTGTTGCCTTTGCGGGCTTTTACATCCAAATAACCGCCTTTGCAGATGGGGGTTTTGTCTTGTGTGGTCTGGAAGCCTTTGGGCAGGTCGGGGTAAAAATAGTTTTTGCGGTCAAATATGTTGTAGCGTGAAATTTCGCAATGGCAGGCAAGCCCCATTTTAATGGCCATTTCTACCACTGCTTCGTTCAACATGGGCAAAGTGCCCGGATGCCCCAGCGTAATTACGCTCACGTTTGTATTGGGAGCATCGCCGAATCGGTTGGCATCTGCGGCAAAAATTTTACTCTGTGCGCTCAACTGCGCGTGCACTTCCAATCCGACAACTAATTCGTATTGGGATAAAATAGCTTCCGAAACTGTCTTCATAGTTTTTAACGCCTGCGAATTTAGGGAAAAGCGCGGATACTCCTCAGACAGATGCCGATTATTAGCCAAAACAATTCACATCAATAATGAAAAACATACACACGATAGCTTATCTGACAAAACATGCAATAATCGTGTTTGAAAGGCTTAAAAACAGGGCTTTTATTAACAAATAGCCATCAACAATTAATCAATCGGATTATAAAAACGGCAAATGTGCTGCAAATCATACAAGGTAATTGTCAAAGACTTTTGCAGCATACATACGGATTTACGTTTTTTGGTGTTATCCAATAAAATATATAACTATTCTAAGGCATATGAAAACTGCTCTACCGCTTACCGTCCTGCTGATTTTCTGTCGCTTGCTTCTATATGCCGAAGGTACGCCGCAAATGCGCCCTACATATAACGATGGTGGTTTCTTGCACCTGTTAGACCCTGCCACTACGAATAATTTTGCCGCCTACGGTGCTACCGATGAGCGCCGACTTTATTTCCGTATCAGAAGCACCAACGAACGGGTTTACTTCGGCTTTGGGCGCTATAAAACCACCAATATGGGAAGTGATGCCAATATTAGCCCCGTGAATGAGGTGCTGCCTTTGCCTACTGCCGCTGCCAATCCTCAACGCCAATTGCGTTTCCGCATTCTCAACCCTGCCGGAGTGGTTGTGTGGGCGGAGCAGCCCGTACCCGTAAACGGTCAGGGATTCATCGGCGCGGAAAATCTGGCTGCCTATAATCGTTGCGTGGCAGGTCCGGCACAGTTAGTAGGCGCGGGTGGCTACTATGCCTATGTTTTCACACCTGCTACTACAGGCGATTATCGCATTGAATTTGAAACTTACGATATAGCAACTAATACGGTGGTTACGCCCGCAGCCAACCGCAAGGCCTTGCTTCAACTCTTTGACCTAACCGTTGCCACAGGCGTAGGCGGTTATACGGTTACGACTCAAAATGCAACTACGGGCGCAGTTACCGCAGTAACGGGCAGTGCAACAGCTACGGCTCTTCCCGGTCGTTTGTGGTCGCGGGCATGGTGTCTGAACACGGGTGCAGGCAATGTTCCTTACAACGGTCGGGCTTACCCATATGCTGACGATGGTGTGGTAACAGAAATCAATTTTAACGGGATGCGCCCGTTCGGCTTTGTTGTCAGTTGCAACCGCGACGGTATTGCTACGCTCCCTGCCACACCTGCCAATAATTTCGTTGTCAATCGCCGTTCGCGCTGGGGATTGACTGCACCCGCAGCGCTACACACGCCGCTTTATCGCATTTTCTTACAAAATCCTGATATTAATGAGTTTCCCAATGGTACTATCGGGTGTTTATTTACCGCTTCGGTGAAACAATGCGACCAGAGTTCACCTTATTGTATCAATGTAACGGCACAGGCCAACGGAGAGGTGGAAGTTGTAATAGATTTGCATCCCGCAACACCTGACGGCATATTTACGCCCGGCACCCGCGACGTGCGCCTGACCACTCAATTTAACACCCCGGGAGCGCCGGAAACTAAATGTATTGCATGGGACGGTTTGGACGGTCTGGGCGTGCAAGTACCCAACGGTGATATTTCCGTTATCGTAAACTTTCAGGCGGGCAGAACTAACTTACCTATTTATGACATAGAAGACCACCCGAATGGTTTTATAGTTCGTTTGGTTCGCCCGCTCACCAATGCCTGCGGCAATCCCGTAACACCGCCACGCCTGTACTGGGACGATACCGACGGCACAACTAATATGCCGGCAGGTACATCACTTGATGGTCATCTCAATCTGGCAGGCTGTACTCCTTCGCCTGTCCCTCCTGCCTACCCTGCTGCCATTTCCGCAGGTACTATCGGCTGCCACCGGTTCACAGGCAGAGGCGCCAACGGTAACTCCGAAACCATCAATACATGGTGGTATGTGGCCGAAGACCGCCTGACGATTCCGTTTTTCAATGACAATTCGTTGTTTGATATTGGCGGACTTTTCCCGGGTGCAGACCCTTGCATATTTACCAATGGCGAATTTCTTGATGTAAATGTAGTTTACAGCGATGCTAAATTTTCATTACCTGTACTGTCATTTACTATGACCCCTACGCTGCCCGGTTATAGCTTTGCCAGCCCGATAACTAACAATCCGGTAGTTGCTAATGCCGCTGCCAATGCCGCCAACGGGCCGCAGGTAGTAAGCAATACATTACTGGGCGGAACACCGGCCAAACGACAAATTACCTTGCGCTACAAAGTCGTTACCGGTGGAGGCGCTGTGAACGATATGGGCTATAATCTGACGGTTTCTACCAATGCCTGCGGAAGCGCCCAGAACAGTACGGCAAGTATGCTTTGCAGCATATTGATGCCCGTAGAACTGGCAGAGTTCAGCGGCAGAAACACAGGCACTGCCAATATACTGACATGGACAACCGCATCAGAAAAGAACAACCAAGGATTTGGCATAGAACGCAGCGTGGACGGCATCAATTTTAGAGAAATTGCTTTTGTCGAGGGCATAGGCAACAGCAACCGCCTGCAGCGATACAGCTACGAAGACCGCTTGGAAGTACCGCAAACATTCTACTACCGCTTGCGTCAGGTAGATTATGACGGTACATTCACTTATTCCAAAATAATTGCCCTCACAGCAGATGCGGCAAACAGCAACTTCATAGAAGTTTACCACGACGGAAGCAGTGCCGATGTTGCCATTCGCACCCAATTTGAGAAGCAAGACAAGGCTACACTCACTATCTACTCGCTGACCGGTGCTGTTATCAGCCGTCAGGCATTAGAAATTCCCGTCGGCAACCATTTGCAACGCGTCGGCCTCCCGCAAGCAGCCAAAGGCGTTTATGTAGTGGAAATCAACACTTTGGGCGGCACGTGGAAACGTCATAAGATTGTGCACTAAAAGATTTTTCAAAAAAAATGCGGCAGGGTATTGCAAGATAAAATTAGCCGCCCTACCTTTGTGCCACAATTAAGGAACGCACCGTTCGTCTAGGGGTTAGGACGTATCCCTTTCACGGATAAAACACGGGTTCGATTCCCGTACGGTGTACGAAACCTTCCAAAGGCGCTGAAAAAATCAGCGCCTTTTTTGTTTTTTCCAAGTTCCGGTATGCCAATCTGATTTACACTTTTAGTTGCCGCTACGTCCTCCATCTGCCTTACAACGGCTGCAGACACCCTCTCCCGAAAAAATAAAAAAGCCCCGCGGAGTACACAGGGCGAAAATAACTGCGGCATATAGCCTTATTGTGATAAGAAATACAAAATTGGATTATTTTATACGTTTCTTGATTGATTGCTGAGCAAATGTAGTAAATTTCAAGCAATCAACCAAATAACTGTCAATCTTATGGGAAAAAAAATTTTAGGCTTAGACCTTGGGGAAAATTCTATCGGCTGGGCACTGGTAGAACACAACGCTGACGAATTAAATAACAACCCGCAAGGGCGAATCCTCGGCACAGGAACCATCATCCCAAAAGCCGGTGGCAAAGAAAACGACAATCCGGGCATTATTCGCCGACAAAAACGACAACTCAGGCGGCAGGTTTTTCGCACGCGCTTGCGCAAACTTCTGCTAATCAAGTTATTGATGGAGCATAAAATGTTTCCGCCTGTACCACACGAAGACTTGGTAGCACGACTGCAAGCACTGCAACTCGACGATGACCTGAGAGGCTTTTTCAGGATAGACCCTTACGAAAAACGTAAAGAGGCAGTAGAAGGGAAGAAATTGTCGCTATATGAACTGGGGCGTGTGTTCTACCACATGGCACAGCGAAGAGGCTACAAAGAAAACCGCTTGGCAGAATCGGACGCGGACGAAAGTGGCGCAATCTACACCGGCAACCCGAAAGACGACAAAAAGGGCATTGATGAAACCAGACAAGCCATGGGACAGCAAACACTGGGGCAATACTTGGCAGGGCTAAATCCGCACAAAGAGCGCCGACGCAATCGCTACACCCTGCGCAGCATGTACCTCAAAGAGTTTGACAGTATTTGGAAAAAGCAAAAAGCATACTACCCCGATTTACTGACCGATGAGCTAAAACACCGAATAGGCGATGAAAAAGAGGGCGTGTTGTTTTTCCAACGCAAACTCAAGTCGCAAAAAAGCCTTGTACGCAAATGTACCTTCGAGTTTGACTATGTGAAGGACAAAAACAAAAAAGAAAGCAAACGTTATTTGACCGTATGCCCCAAAAGTTCTCCGATTTTTGAGCAGTTCAGGATGTACCAGTTCATCAATAGTATTGAAATGAACGGTATCAAACTGATTGACTGCCCGGGCGGAGAACTTTATCGGCAAAAATTAGTAGCCCTGTTCAACCAGAAAGAAGAACTGACATTTAAAGATATCAAAAAACTGATAAAATCGCCGGATGCTGCGTTTAATTACCCTGATGACAAAATTATCCCCGGTAACAAAACCATTGCACGCTTGCGAAAGCTGTTTAACTATTCGGAAAAAGAATATGTTGAAAAATTGAGCGAAGCAGAAAAAGCTCAATGGAAAAAACTGCCGCAACCGGAAATAGACCGACGCTTAAACATTTGGGAACACCTCAGCCCCGAAGAGCAGATGAAACGTTGGCACGTGTTTTATTCGTTCGACAATACGGATAAAATTATAGAACATGCCCAAAAACACGGCTGGAACTTACCTGATGAAAGGCTGGCACTCATTAAAAAAGTACGGCTTGAACAAGGCTATGCCAATTTGAGCCATAGAGCCATCGGCTTTATCATGCCTTATTTGCAAAAAGGGTATATCTACTCCGAAGCCGTTTTGCTGGGCAGCATACAGCGCGTATTCAAGAAAGATTGGCAGGAATTTGCACCCGAAGAAAAGAGCAAAATTGAACAGCAGACTGTGGCCATCATCAGGCAAAACAGTAGCGAAGGAAAAAGCATTGACCGCATCAAAACATGGCTCAAAACAACGTACAGCCGTACCGACCGCGATTTGGAACGCCTCTACCACCACAGCGACTTGGAAAACCCGCCCGGGGATGCATCGGAACTTGGCTTCCCGCCTGCCGTGCGTAACCCTACGGTGCAAAAGGTGCTGGGAGCGCTCCGCAAATTAGTAAACAGTATCATGGCTACTTATGGCCGCCCCGACCGAATTGTGATTGAGCTGGCACGCGAAATGAACCTTTCGGAACGCGAAAAACAGGAAATGGAACGCACCATCAACAGGAACGAGCGCATCAACAATGAGGCGAAGCGATTGCTGGCCGAAAAAGGGCTGCCGCCTACGATAGACAACATCCAAAAGTGGATTTTATGGGAAGAATGTCGGAAAGTATGCCCTTATACAGGCAAAAAAATTTCTTTTGAAGACTTGTTTGTTAATGCGCGCTTTCAGGTAGAACACATTGTGCCGCGCAGCATTTCCTTAGACAACAGCATGGCTAACAAAACCCTTTGCGAAGCGAGTGAAAACCTCAAAAAAGGTCAGCAAACACCTTATCAGTTTTACGGCAGCAACCCGCAAAAATGGGAGGAAATCAAAACGCGCCTTTGGCAAATGGTAAAACGCAGCGGAACGGAAGAACCACAGCAAAACAAATCCGTCATCCCCGATTCGTTCCCTTACAGCAAATTGAAGCGGTTCTTGTCGGAGCAAGCACCTGCGCCCGAAGGATTTATCAGCCGCCAACTCAACGATACGCGCTACATAGCCAAAGAAGCTAAAAACTACTTGGCGCAAATCTGTAAGGCCGAGAATATCATAGTTGCCCAAGGAGGAGCCACTGCCCTATTGAAGCACTACTGGGGGCTGGAAAACATAGAAGGTGTCATGCAGACTGTCATACCGCTCTACCACGAAGACATCAGTAAGTTCAATCTGAAAAATGAACAGGAGTATCTGGCCGCTTTGGATGCCAAAGACCGACCGGTACAAATGTATGAATGGAGCACTAATGCAGAGATCAACAAAAGCAACCGCGAAGCCCTCAAAAAGCAAGGACGGGTCGTTCAGGGACTCGTGCAGCTTCATCCGGCAGGCCGTCAGGGGCAACTGTTGGCAGGTAAGAACCGCGCCGACCACCGCCACCACGCCTTAGATGCTATTACGCTTGCCTGTATGCAAAAAAGCCACCTGCAAAAAATTGCCACCCTCATAGGCGAAGGGCGAAAGTTTAAAGAAATCAAAGAAAAAAACCTTTTCCCGTTGCCTTGGCGTACCTTCCGCGCTGATGTGCGTGCGGCGCTATGCGAACTGCTCACCGTTCATCCGCAGCCACAACAAAAAGTTGTTGCCGACAACAAAAAGCACATAGAAAAGAACGGGAAGAAATACCTTGCCCAAGGCATGACGGCAAAAGGAGCATTGCATGAGGAAAGCTATTACGGCTTCCATAAAAACAAAAAAACCGGTGAAGGAGAGTACCGCAAACGCAAACCCTTGGAAAGCATCACCACGATGAAGCAGGTACATAAAATCGTAGATGAGGGCGTGCGCCAACAAGTTATCCGTCGTTTGCAGGAAATAGGCATTGACACAAATAATCCCAAAACCGATTTTAGCAAAGCCAAAAACGTATTTTTTGAGTCGGATGCCGAAGGCAGAAAAATTCCCAAGGTTTTTATGCCTAACAAAAACGGCGAACCTGTACCTGTTAAGAAAGTGCGTGTAGCTGAAAATTTGGGTACGGCAGTCCCACTGCCCGGCAAAGTAAACCGTTGGGTAAAACCGGGCGGTAACTACGGCGTAGCCATCTACCGTGATGCACAAGGCAAATACCATGAGCGGGTAGTTACCTTCTGGGAAGCCGTTGAGCGACAAAAGCAGCAAATAGATGTTTTTCCCACAGTTAACTCCCAAGGCCATCACTTAATATTAACCTTACAAAAGAATGAACTTTTTTTATTAGGACTTCATCCGGATGAAATAGAGTGGAATAATCCTTCGCTGCTTTCTGCACATTTATACAGAGTGCAAAAACTTACCGCTGGGGATTATTACTTCCGCCTTCACAAAGCCGCAACAGTCGACATAGTGCACGAAGGAAAATATATTAAGAGTCTTAATAGCTTCTTCACAGAGCAGCACCCCATCAAAGTTCGCTTAGATGCGCTGGGCAATATTGTGCGGGTTTAACCCATTTTACATGGCGGTTGCCTCAAAAGCAGCCGCCATTTTTACATCCTTCTCTCTCCTTACCTCCATGCCTGATACCTATGTTAAAGAAAATCCTGTCTTTCTCTCGTGCCTATCACCTCAGCACACGCAACGGCCAATTGCTTTTTACCGACAAAGAGCAACAACACACACAGCAACGCCCCATAGAAGACATCGGCTGTATTGTTATTGAACATCCGCAAATAACAATTACTGCCGGACTTTTGCAGTTGCTGGCTGCACATAACGTAGCCGTTTTATTCTGTGACGAAAAACACATGCCGGCTTCCATGCTCTACCATTTTGATACGCACTACGTACAAACAGAAAGGCTGAGGCAACAATTGGCAGCATCCGAACCGCTCTGCAAACAGTTATGGCAGCAAACCGTAAAAAGTAAGATTATCAATCAGGCCGCTGTTTTGGAACTTACCACCCGTTTGCCACAAGCCATTGCACGCCTGCGCAAAATGACAAGCAACATCCGCAGCGGCGACCCCGATAACTATGAGGCACAAGCAGCGCAACACTACTGGCCGGCACTAATGGGTGAAAATTTCAGGCGCGACCCGGAAGGACTGCCGCCCAACCCGGGATTAAACTACGGCTATGCCATCCTGCGAGCTGCCGCTGCCCGCGCTTTGGCAGCCACTGGCTTATTGCCTGCCGTAGGCATTCACCACCGCAACCGCTACAATGCTTTTTGTTTGGCCGATGACCTGATGGAGCCTTTTCGCCCGTGGGTAGACCGAACCGTTTGGCTCATGCGCGAACAACGCGCCGATTATCACGTACTCAATCCTGCCAACAAACAAGAACTGCTCGGCATCTTGTATCAAGATGCCTGTTTTGGCAATGAAACCAGCCCCTTGATGGTGGCCATCGGCCGCTGTGCACAAAACCTTGCACGTGCTTTTGCCGAAGGCGGCAAAGTACGCTTGCAATATCCTACCCTGCCGGGAGTAAGTGCCAAACGCTCCCGCATGACCGATGCCGGTGCGGACGATGCCGAAAACGTAGCCTGACCATGAATGTCAAACTGCAAGAACGCCTAAACGGCTATCGCACCATGTGGCTTTTTGTATTTTTTGACCTGCCCGTTGAAACCAAGAAACAACGGAAGGCTGCAACAGATTTTCGCAAAAAACTGCTGAAAGACGGCTTTTCCATGATGCAGTACTCGGTATATATCAGGCACTGCGCCAGCCACGAAAGTGCCGATATGCACACCCTGCGGGTGGAAAAAATGGTACCGCCCCAAGGCATGGTAAGCATCTTGCGAATTACCGACAGGCAGTTCGGTAACATCCGAAACTTTTGGGGCACTTCTGCACAGCCGCCACCGCCCAGCCCACCACAACTCGAGTTGTTCTGACAGCGAAAAAAAACGGGCAAAACCTCATAAAAGGCGAGGTATTGTCCGTTTTTTTAAGCCCCTATTACAAGATAAGCATTTGACAATCAGCAAAATGTATCAAGTAATAAGTTAGTCAATCCAATTTTGCAATCAAACCACAACCGGCTCGCTGAAAACGGTTATTTCGCCCGCAAGTTAGTCAATCCAATTTTGCAATCAAACCACAACCACAAGGCATAGCTTTTAAATAGAAGACCAAAGTTAGTCAATCCAATTTTGCAATCAAACCACAACCCAGAATCAGTTCCTGAATGCCAAAGCGCAAAGTTAGTCAATCCAATTTTGCAATCAAACCACAACCAAACTGCTTGAGCTGTACGAGTCAGACAAAGTTAGTCAATCCAATTTTGCAATCAAACCACAACTACACACTCCTGCGCCGCAGGCAACAAACAAGTTAGTCAATCCAATTTTGCAATCAAACCACAACTAGGCTTTCGTACCGCTCATTTTCGCAGCTAAGTTAGTCAATCCAATTTTGCAATCAAACCACAACAACGGGTTCGCCTACGCGGTAACTGTCGCAAGTTAGTCAATCCAATTTTGCAATCAAACCACAACGTAATTGTCCAAGTGGCGATATAGACACGCAAGTTAGTCAATCCAATTTTGCAATCAAACCACAACTGAATGCATCTTCGGTCATACCGACTTGCGAAGTTAGTCAATCCAATTTTGCAATCAAACCACAACAAAACCAAGTATCAACAAGGCAGCGTAGAGAAGTTAGTCAATCCAATTTTGCAATCAAACCACAACCCTGTATCTGCTTTTCAAGCGCAATGACCTAAGTTAGTCAATCCAATTTTGCAATCAAACCACAACTGTCGAAGAGTTTACCAAAGAAGGTGTGTAAAGTTAGTCAATCCAATTTTGCAATCAAACCACAACCACGTAGTGATTTGCGGCTGAAAGTGGTGTAAAGTTAGTCAATCCAATTTTGCAATCAAACCACAACTACGCGATTGGCGTTCCTCAGTCGCTGATTAAGTTAGTCAATCCAATTTTGCAATCAAACCACAACCGGTGCTTGGGATGCCTCTGGCGGTCTCGTAAGTTAGTCAATCCAATTTTGCAATCAAACCACAACTCGCTTCGGCTGCTTCAGAAATATTAGTTAAGTTAGTCAATCCAATTTTGCAATCAAACCACAACCGTTACCGGCAACCGTCGTACAACGTACGGAAGTTAGTCAATCCAATTTTGCAATCAAACCACAACTGTTTAGAATGCCACCGACACGTTGCTTGTAAGTTAGTCAATCCAATTTTGCAATCAAACCACAACCGTGGCCTTCAATTTCAGAGAAGGCTTTATAAGTTAGTCAATCCAATTTTGCAATCAAACCACAACGCAGTGGCACGTCTTGATATGGACGGACGGAAGTTAGTCAATCCAATTTTGCAATCAAACCACAACTTGTGATAGCCTACTGTGAAGTAATTGTGAAAGTTAGTCAATCCAATTTTGCAATCAAACCACAACGTTGTACCAATCCCTAAGCGCCGCATCAACAAGTTAGTCAATCCAATTTTGCAATCAAACCACAACTTGGTGGTCGGGCAAGCTGCGGCGGTGCGCAAGTTAGTCAATCCAATTTTGCAATCAAACCACAACGACTTAGATAAAGTACTCATTTCGCCGCGAAGTTAGTCAATCCAATTTTGCAATCAAACCACAACTAGCATTTCGCCAGTAGGAAGTAGTAAACAAGTTAGTCAATCCAATTTTGCAATCAAACCACAACTGATTCTCGTAGTCGCAGCTACGCGCAGATAAGTTAGTCAATCCAATTTTGCAATCAAACCACAACAGGCACTTTTTTCGGCTTTTCTTTGGGCGGAAGTTAGTCAATCCAATTTTGCAATCAAACCACAACGCGCACGTTAAGCAAATACCACAGGGTAACAAGTTAGTCAATCCAATTTTGCAATCAAACCACAACCGCCTTCCAAGCCGTTTACACTTTTGTCTTAAGTTAGTCAATCCAATTTTGCAATCAAACCACAACCCATACAACGGATGGGATAATGTCCGCATTAAGTTAGTCAATCCAATTTTGCAATCAAACCACAACACTACTGCCCTGCCAAGCGCGTTGTCCCACAAGTTAGTCAATCCAATTTTGCAATCAAACCACAACCTTTGCCATGAGACCCGTAGAAATGGAAGAAGTTAGTCAATCCAATTTTGCAATCAAACCACAACTGAATGCGAAACATTGAGCAAAACCGCCTAAGTTAGTCAATCCAATTTTGCAATCAAACCACAACATCTGGGAAGTACTCTGTTTCTATTCCCAGAAGTTAGTCAATCCAATTTTGCAATCAAACCACAACTGCGCTCAGGCTTGGAGTATTTCCTGATGAAGTTAGTCAATCCAATTTTGCAATCAAACCACAACGATGACTTTTAACCCCGTTTCAAAACTCAGAAGTTAGTCAATCCAATTTTGCAATCAAACCACAACTGGCTACACGTTGGAGGACACCGTTCGGGAAGTTAGTCAATCCAATTTTGCAATCAAACCACAACCGAAACTTCACGAAACGAATCAAAGAAATAAAGTTAGTCAATCCAATTTTGCAATCAAACCACAACTTGTGCTTCAATCTCTTTGAGGCGCAACTAAGTTAGTCAATCCAATTTTGCAATCAAACCACAACACGTGCCTGTCGCATATCGCGCCGTTCGGCAAGTTAGTCAATCCAATTTTGCAATCAAACCACAACTTGTACCGCGCTCAAATTTCTCGCCTTTCCAAGTTAGTCAATCCAATTTTGCAATCAAACCACAACTACACATTGGATAACTAAACTATGCAACTAAGTTAGTCAATCCAATTTTGCAATCAAACCACAACCAACTTGTCTTCCAACGGCGTAATGTTAATAAGTTAGTCAATCCAATTTTGCAATCAAACCACAACATGAATTGCCCATCAGCAATTCCAGATTATAAGTTAGTCAATCCAATTTTGCAATCAAACCACAACATCTCCGATGTGCTGCGCCGCTACCTGTCTAAGTTAGTCAATCCAATTTTGCAATCAAACCACAACATCCCACACTTGCAAAAGGCGGCGGCGCACAAGTTAGTCAATCCAATTTTGCAATCAAACCACAACTAAGTCGATTTGGTATTGAAGAGGCAACCCAAGTTAGTCAATCCAATTTTGCAATCAAACCACAACCTGCGGGGCACGTTTGTGCGCACGGCAGCCGAAGTTAGTCAATCCAATTTTGCAATCAAACCACAACTGTTGGCATTGTTGGCGGGTGCCCGATGCAAGTTAGTCAATCCAATTTTGCAATCAAACCACAACAGCGTAAAATAAACCGCTTCATCGGGCTGAAAGTTAGTCAATCCAATTTTGCAATCAAACCACAACTGGATAGCAGCCAATTCGGCTTGGTCAATAAAGTTAGTCAATCCAATTTTGCAATCAAACCACAACCTGCCGTGCTTTCTGATTTGTTTCTTTACAAAGTTAGTCAATCCAATTTTGCAATCAAACCACAACTCTTCGCGCTCTTCCTGTACTTTTTGCAGCAAGTTAGTCAATCCAATTTTGCAATCAAACCACAACCTCTAATATTTCGTATAACTGGTGTCTGTCAAGTTAGTCAATCCAATTTTGCAATCAAACCACAACAAGTTCCACAGCACATTTACATCAACCAATAAGTTAGTCAATCCAATTTTGCAATCAAACCACAACATATCCCGTTCTGGGCTTTCTGTCAGTTCAAAGTTAGTCAATCCAATTTTGCAATCAAACCACAACCGTAATCAGCGTGAAAAGCTGGTGGCTGAAAAGTTAGTCAATCCAATTTTGCAATCAAACCACAACGTAAGATGATGCAACGGCTGAAAGACTAATAAGTTAGTCAATCCAATTTTGCAATCAAACCACAACTCCGCACCGATTTCAACAAGTCTTGTAAACAAGTTAGTCAATCCAATTTTGCAATCAAACCACAACTGTTAAGCAGTTCAATAAGTTGGAAATAGTAAGTTAGTCAATCCAATTTTGCAATCAAACCACAACTCTTCGCGCTCTTCCTGTACTTTTTGCAGCAAGTTAGTCAATCCAATTTTGCAATCAAACCACAACTACTTTCTCTATTTGCGTACTCGGATAGGCAAGTTAGTCAATCCAATTTTGCAATCAAACCACAACTGTTGGCATTGTTGGCGGGTGCCCGATGCAAGTTAGTCAATCCAATTTTGCAATCAAACCACAACTGTACTGCAAACCAATATTGCGGACTCCTCAAGTTAGTCAATCCAATTTTGCAATCAAACCACAACGCTTTGCCGCAACTGCGCTTCAAGGGATGAAGTTAGTCAATCCAATTTTGCAATCAAACCACAACAACTTCTTTTTCTTGTTATATTAGTAATGAAGTTAGTCAATCCAATTTTGCAATCAAACCACAACTGGCAGTCAGCCACTTGCACAGGTGCGCGAAAGTTAGTCAATCCAATTTTGCAATCAAACCACAACCTTTGTTTGCCTCTCGTCGGCGTTGTGTGCAAGTTAGTCAATCCAATTTTGCAATCAAACCACAACATCGCAAGTAAAAGTACAAGCCGATTACAAAAGTTAGTCAATCCAATTTTGCAATCAAACCACAACTTCCATTTGCTCGACGGGTCTGGCCGCCAAAGTTAGTCAATCCAATTTTGCAATCAAACCACAACTCGCAATTTTAATTTAAGCTGCTGAATCTAAGTTAGTCAATCCAATTTTGCAATCAAACCACAACTAAGGTTCATATTCCTTGTGTCTGCCTTCTAAGTTAGTCAATCCAATTTTGCAATCAAACCACAACTGCTGTCGAGGCTATTGAAATCAATATCTAAAGTTAGTCAATCCAATTTTGCAATCAAACCACAACTTCCGATGGCGTAGGAAGTTTACCAAAATCAAGTTAGTCAATCCAATTTTGCAATCAAACCACAACCGGGTGCATGGGCTGATGATGAGCGGACTAAAGTTAGTCAATCCAATTTTGCAATCAAACCACAACCGTAAATCAGCAACCTGTTCGCGAAGCAAAAGTTAGTCAATCCAATTTTGCAATCAAACCACAACGCCTCGCGGCGTTCGCCTGAAATTGAGTCAAGTTAGTCAATCCAATTTTGCAATCAAACCACAACTGCTTGTTGGTTGTGAATTTAGTAACCGTTAAGTTAGTCAATCCAATTTTGCAATCAAACCACAACAGACTAAGCCCTACATCGTTGGTTTGGCTGAAGTTAGTCAATCCAATTTTGCAATCAAACCACAACTTGATTTCGTCGTTAAAACGCTTCCGCGTAAGTTAGTCAATCCAATTTTGCAATCAAACCACAACTGGAGTTGCAGCATGATGTGGATATTGTGCAAGTTAGTCAATCCAATTTTGCAATCAAACCACAACTCATTACATCGCGGCGGTCGCCGTAGTGGGAAGTTAGTCAATCCAATTTTGCAATCAAACCACAACAAAAAGAAGAAAGCACACATTAATCGGTGCTTTCTTCGGATAAATTGCTCAGATAATTTATTCTTGGAAGAACCAACAATTAGCGCGTAACTTTCTGATTAGCAAAAGATTGCTCTTTGATGCAGCCATTTTCAAACTCTACTAACACTTTCAGGTTGAATGTAAACTCTTCATTGCAGCCCTGTACTTTGGGCGGCAAGTAAAACATGGCATTCCAGAGTTTATCGCCTTTTCCGGTAGCTGAAAAGTCGCGCCCGCCCGGGTAAAGCAGTTGTGCACTGCTCGTGCTAATCCATTTATAATCGGCAGGTGTTTTTTGGAAGTGCTCATGCGTCAAAGGAATTAAAATCCAGTCTAACACCTTATCGGGTTGGCCGGGGCACTTGATAATTCTTTTGACATTGCTAACCTCATAAGTGATACCTCTTACTTTGTCACTGCCCGGCCCGGTTTGTAATCCGGCCGTAAAGCTGACGGTTTGTTCATTCCGCAATGAGGCTAAAGCATCTGTTACTACAGAAGCTATGACAGGTGCAAACGATACAGTCTGATTGCAATTTACAGCGGCACAAGGAGTCAGATTGAAGTTGCTGACAGCACGGCAAACCTCATTTTGTCCGTTGGTAGGTGCTAATCGCAAAGCGAGCGAAGGAGCAACGGCAGCCTCATCGTAGATAAACGATATGTTGGCTTGGTTGTTCTGTAGCGGTACTTGGCTTACGCTGATTGTTCCACCGCTCATGGAAGCGATATTAACAGCAACAAGTGGAGGCGTAGTGGTCGGAGGATTTACTTTAAAAGTAAATGAAATCGTAAACTTACGATTAGGAGCAGATTGTGTACAAACAGACTGAAAGTTTTCCACAATGTAACATGGTGTAGTAACTTGCGAGTAGAGGGGAGCAACAACCAACAACAGGCAGCAGATGAGAACAATCTGCCACCCTCGCATTTGTTTGAGAGTACTCATAGGCGTGTATTAGGTTGATAATCAGATAAATCGGCACAAGATATATGCCAAAATCAGCCCCATACTGCCGCCGGATACTGTCGGGACATCGTTCATACACAGCCTATTATACAAGTTGCTTGCCCTGCAATATCCGAATCGATAACGGAGTTTACATATAATTGCAGGTAGCGCCCTCCACTCACACATTATCGGTTGATTATTTTGCAAAAAACCTGACAGGCCTTTGAGACCTCTCAGGTTTTTGTATAAAAAAGAGAATTAAAGCCGTCTGATTGTTTTTTCTTGAAAGAGAAAGCAAATTTCTTGTCCCCCTGTTCAAACAGATGTCGGCCTATTCTATTGGCCGCTCTTTTTCGCGGAAACTGATGCCCATTGCGGAAAGTTCTGCCAGCACGGGCTCATACACGCTGCGCACAACGGGAATTTGTACGCCTTTTAACGACAATTGATTGTGTAACAACAGTTTAGCCCCAATACCTAAGGGCAACCCTACTGTTTTTGCCATGGCTGTATGATGGCTGTCGTCGCCGTAAACTATCAAATCGGACACTATTTCAAATTTGCCTTCCGCTTTGTGGTACTCGAAGCGATGTTGCAAAATGACCATGTCGCGGTCGCCTTCTTCCAATTTCCACTTTTTTTCCAACAGGTTTTGCAGAATTTGCGCAGGTGTTGCTCTCTCCAATCCGATTTTGTCATGGCTGAACAAGCCCAACCATTTGATTTTTTCAATCAAATCCGACTTGGGCGTTACGTTCATCATTTTGGCAAGTTTTTCTTCTACCAGATACATGCGGCTGTACTGCAAAAACATATTGACAAACTCTCGATAGGTCATATCGGCAGAGTTTTCAATAATGATTTCGTCATCGGTAAGCCCTAATTGAACGAACGTATCCCATGCGGCACAGTATCCTTTCCGACGCAGCGTGCCACGCAGAATGGTTGGTATTTGCCGCAAACCGTACAGTTCCCTGTAAATGATGGAGTCGCGGTTGGGATAGCCTTCGTAGTCTCCCAAGCCTTCTATAAAAACGTCTTCGGTATGGCTGAACAAACGATGGTAAGGTACATATTTTGCCTGTCCGTTAATCATGTATTTGGCCGTGCCTTTGCCTGCCAGCACCACGTTGCGCGGATTCCATGTAAACTTGTAGTGCCATGGGTTGTTATCGTATTCGGGTGCGACCAAGCCACCAGCATAGGAGCGAAAAGCCGTAATGACGGCATCTTCTCGGTGCAGCCTGTCTATGATTTGCATAGCAGACATGTGGTCTATACCCGGGTCAAAGCCCAATTCATTGAGTAGCAGTACGCCCTTTTCCTCCGCCTCTTTGTGCAGTGCACGCATTTCAGGCGATACGTAGGAGGCGGTCAGCAGGGGTTTGCCAAATTCCACGCAGGCTTTGGCAACAGTCAGATGGGCAGCCGGGGGCAGCAGCGAAATCACCACATCGGCATCTTGCACAATATTGCGACATTGCTCGCGATTGTTGCCATCCAACATAACAGCTTTTGCCGACGCATGATTTCCGCCATTGGCAGCTATTTTGGCCTGTGCGGTCTCCTGAACGGCATCAGCCACCGTAAGGCGGTGCCCTTCTTTCCGACAAAGTTCCAATAAATAATGAATCAAAACATCAGAAGAACGGCCTGCGCCCAGCAAAAGAATGTGTTTCATAATGGATAAAAAAGGGAAAATCTATCTTCGGGCAAAGATAGATTTTCCCGATGAGAGTTTTTTCGGTTTTCTTATTCGTCCTTCAAAGCAACCACCGGATTGACGGCAGCGGCTTTGGCGGCAGGAATAATACCGGCAAGAGCCCCCGAAATAATCAGCATAACCAATGCAGAAAAGGCAACCGTCATATTCACTTCCGGATTGGCAAAAAATTCACCTTCGGCATTGAATTTTTTTAACAGGTAGTTAATCAGTTCAATTAAACCGATGCCGCACATCAGTCCGATATAGCCTGCTACGGCAGTAATTACGATAGATTCCTGCACAATCAGGCTGATGATACTCCACGGAGTTGCGCCCAGTGCCTTGCGAATGCCTATTTCTTTGGTGCGCTCCCGCACAACGATGAGCATAATGTTGCTGACACCGATAATGCCCGCGATGATAGTTCCCAAACTCACCAACCAGCTAAAACCCGCGATGCCGATAAACAGACCATTGATGCGCTGAAATTCTTCTTCTACATTGGCAGAACCGAATGCTTTGAGGTCGTTGGGGGCTACTTTGTGGCGTTGTGCCAGCAACTTTTTGGCTTCCTGTTCAATCTCGGCGGCAGGTACGCCCGGCTTGGGCAGCATCGCCAGCCAGAAAACGCGATTGCCTTGATTAAATGCCTGTTGCATAGCGGTTTGCGGCAAGTAAATCGTATTGCGGTCTTCGCGCATGTCCTCACCGCGTGTGCCCAGCCCGCGCTGAATGCCTACAACTTTGAAGAAAATGCCTTTGATGTCAATATATTGACCAATCGGGTCTTCGTCTTGCGCAAAAAGTACATTTACAACCTCTTCTCCAATGACGCAGACTTTGCGGCGTTCGTCAATATCGGTCTGATTAATGAACCTGCCTTTGACCATTTCCATTTTTTTCAGGTAGAAAAAGTCGGGATAATCGCCAAAAATGCGAAAAGCAGTAGAGTTTTTCAGCCCGCGAGTTACGATTCCATCTAAACTGTTGCGCGGGGCAAGTACCTCTATGCCTTTCACCTGTTCGCGCAGGGCTTGCATATCCTCTGTGTTGAGTTGGATGAATCTGCCCGGTTTCAGCCCCATATAAGGCTCGCTGGTGCGCTGTGTCCACATAAATACCGAGCGCGGCGAAATATCAATGCTCTGCATGATGCCGTTTTCAAAGCCTTTGCCCGAACCCAGCAGTACAATCAGCATAAAAATGCCCCAGAAAACGCCAAAGGCGGTCAGTGCCGTCCGCAGCTTGTGTTTGCTTACGGTGGCATATATTTCTTTCCATTTGTCTATGTCAAACATGGCGGTAAGGTTTTAAGTGTTGGTTGAGCAAGTCTTTGACTGCTTCCTCATCTGAAAACAAGTGCAGCTTAATCTGTCGTTGTGTCCGGGCACAATACCGTAAGCCGAACAAATCAGATACCACGCAGCCGCCAATCGCTCGCGATAAGTTTTAGATAACCAATACTCTCGCTGATGCGACGCTTGTTCAAAACTTTGAATTTTAAATGCTGTTCTATCTAACTTTTCCATGCACTTACTTTCGTTGGTTGAGTTCAATCAAATACCCGTCGGGGTCTGCCAGATATATCTGACGCACGCCGTCAAATCGCGTCTGCGCATGATAGGGTATTTTTTGCGATTGGAGAAAGCGCTCCGCCGCCGCAATATCGGCAACGAACAGGGCAAAATGGCTGCCGTCTTTGTCGTTTACTACGGGCTGTGTGCGCCCTGCCAGCAGGTGAATCTGGTGCTGTTCGCTCACCTGAAACCATGCGCGAATCGCCTTTAAGTCGTCGGGCACAGGTACGGATTTCAACCCGAGTACATTGCCGTAAAACTGCTTAGAAGCCTCAATATCAGCTACTTGTAAGGCAATGTGATTGTGTGCTGTAATGCCTATCCCTTGCGCCTGTGCCGATAGCCCCGAAAAGAGCAGCAGCCATACGATAGCGAAGCCGTAAAGTATGCTAAAACAATTTTTCATTTTCAAAAACAGTAGTGTTTTAAATTGTCGGCTACAAAACGCTGTTGCACACGCCGTTGATTAAAAATCCGAAATTCCCAATCCGCCATCCGAATCGTTTAATCTGCCCGCAATGCTTCAATCGGCTTGACGCGGGCGGCTTGCACGGCAGGAATCAGCCCTGCCAGCACACCTGCTACCACCAACACCAGCGTTGCGGATATTGCTACGCCCAAATCAACCTCGGGGCGCGTAAAGTAGGGCAGTTGCGCGCCGCTGGCATCTATCAGGAATCTGAGCGCATCCAGCAGCCCGATGCCAATCAGCATACCGATATAACCGGCAATTCCGGTAATAAAAACCGACTCTTGGATAATCAGGCTGACAATGCTTGCAGGGGTAGCCCCCAAAGCCTTGCGAACGCCGATTTCGCGGGTGCGTTCTTTGACGATAATCATCATGATATTGCTCACACCAACCACACCTGCAATGAGCGTACCGATGCCTACCACCCAAATAAACATGCGAATGCCTTTAAACAAGCCCTGAAAGCGTTTGTAGTTTTCTTCGTTGTTCCAAATTTCTACTGCCTGTTTGTCTTCGGGTGAAAAATTGTGCCGACGAGCCAACGTAGCGCGGATTTCGTTTTCCAACTCAATGGCGGGCTTATTGTCGCGAGGCGTTACCACGAAAGTTTGCACCTGATTAGGCTGATTAAACACGTTTTGCAGCGTACTGAACGGAATATAGGCGCGTTCTTCGTTGCGTCCGTTGTTGCCGTTGCTGGTGAAAATGCCTACTACTTTAAAGGGGATACCTTTCACGTTGATGTATTCGCCGATGCCGATATTTTCGTCTTCACCGAAAAGCACTTTGCGAACTTTTTCGCCTAAAATGATGACTTTGCGTTGTTCCGCAATATCGGACTTGTTGAGCAAGCGTCCGGCTTTCAACTTCTCACCGTTGATGCGGAAGAAGTCGCCTTGTGCACCAAACACCTGATAAGACCCGTTTTTGCGCTGATAGTTAAGCGTAAATTCACCCATGAGGCGGTTGCGCGGCGAAATTTTTTCCACATCGTCAAGCCCTGTTTCCAGCGTGCGGAGGTCGTCGTTGGTAAATTTAATATACCGACCGGGCTTTGTGCCGTTGTGCGGGACAGTGGTTTTACCTGCCCATATCCAAATGCTGTTTTTGGCTTCTTCGGCAAATTCGGCTTCTACGCCGTTCTGCATCCCGTTGCCCGCGCCCAGCAGCAGCATGAGCATAAAAATCCCCCAAAAAACGCCGAAAGCTGTTAAAAAAGTCCGCAGTTTATTCTTGCGAATCGTGCCGAATATTTCCTGCCATTTATCAAAATCAAACATGGTTGCAGTGGGGTTAGCGTTAATCTATAACTCATTTGCCTGTCTCAATACATGTCCTATCAATTCCGGCGACAGGCGAAAATTGGTAGCTTGGAGCTTGTTAATCAGAGGCTTAACACTGTCAATGATTCCTAACTGCTTAGCTTTGATAAGGATATTGAAATAATCACTCTATGCATTGGCTACGTCGCTTGCAATATCACTTGCCGGATAGTTAAAAATAGATACATCATAGTTACCGAGAAGTTCTGCAAAGGCTCTTTTGCTGAGTCCTGCCAAGGCAGCAGCCTGTCCGAGAGACAACTTGCCGCGCTCATAAAGTGAACTTGCTACAAGCATTGCCAACTGTTTTTCATCCAAATCCAAATCGTCGGGTATATTGAGTGTCAGCGTTTTCATGGTTGCCGTTGTAATTGTTGAAAATCAAATTTACGTGTTAAGTTAGGCAATTTTGAGCACTTTAATAATGCACTGCCGTATGCTTCACCACGTCTTCCTGTCCGAAGTGTGTATCTGCATGTGAAATAATTTGACCGTCGCGCAGGCGGATGATGCGGTTGGTTTGGTTGGCTACGTCGTTTTCGTGGGTTACAATAACGACCGTCATGCCTTGTGCGTTCACTTGCTTGAAAATATCCATCACTTCCTGTGAAGTTTTGGAGTCCAGCGCACCTGTCGGCTCATCGGCGAGGATGATTTTGGGCTGACTAATCAAGGCACGGGCAATGGCAACGCGCTGCCGCTGACCACCCGACATTTCGTTGGGGCTGTGCTCTGCCCAGTCGCGCAGACCAACCATTTCTAAGTATTCCAAAGCCTTTTTGTTGCGCTCTTTGCGGCTTACCTGCTGGTAATACAACGGCAAAGCCACATTTTCCATCGCATTTTTAAAATTCAACAAATTGAAGGACTGAAACACAAAACCGATGAAGCGATTGCGGTAGTACGCGGCTTTGGTAGCTGACAAGTTTTTCATCAGCGTATTGTTCAAGTAATATTCGCCGGTGTCGTAATCATCCAGAATACCCAGAATATTGAGCAGTGTGGACTTCCCCGAACCCGAAGAACCCATGATAGATACGAGTTCGCCCTCTTCAATGGTGGCTTCCAGCCCTTTCAGCACGTGCAGGCGGCTGTTGCCTACCGAGTAGTATTTGTGGATGTTGTTGAGTTGAATCATAATACCGGCGCTTTTAATTTGACTTGCCTACTCATTGCCAAATGCAGTACCAAAAGATACAATCATCTGATAATCAATATTTTAAACGAAAATAGCATAAGAAAGTTGTTCACATATGAACACCTGTGCGTACAGAATGGAACAAATGCACAGGTAGCAGGCAGCCAAGGAACTTGGCATCGGATTTTATGAAGCCAAAGTTTCACACAATTTAACTTTTTATTACATGTTTCTTACTTCAAAGATTCGGTACAAGGCTTGATATAAACACATCAACATAAAAACATAAAAACATATGAAAACATTTCTGTTTGCTTTCTTGCTCAACCTATTGCCTGTTTGGGGCTTTTGTCAAGCTATTTTGGGTACTTACGAACAAAGTACCATTGTTGCGCCGCCTAAGTATCGCCAAAGCGAGGAAGATGTGAAGATTACCAAAGACTCGCAATCAACCAAGAAAATCTGGGTATCCGGGCTGATTCCCAAGCAGAAGTTCTATGCACTTTTGGATACCAAAACCGAAGATGGTGCAGTTTACACCATTCCCAAACAAACTGTCGGCGATTATACCATCAACGTAGGCTGCATCGTTTACGACAATGAAGATGAGCGAGTACTTATTTCTCTCAATAATCCCAAAGACTGTAACAGTAACGTCTCCGCATCTGTGGGCAAAGGTGGCGTAAGTGCAGGCGATGTGAAGGTTGGTTCTAACGGTACTATCAGCGCACCGGGCGTAAAAATGGATAAGGAAGGAATTAAAGTGAATACCAAGGATATGTACGGAAGCGGTATCACCTACATAGGTGAGAAAGCACAATAAAATTCGGGCTTTGTTAAAGGCCATTTATTGTTCAGGGACAGGAGATATTTCCTGTCCCTGAATTTTTTAGCCGTCAAGCGATTGATTATTTCGGCATTCGGATTTGTGATTGCAAATTTAATCGTCCGATAAATCTGTATGCTTGTGCCATGCGTTTTTTGCTCACGGAACTATCGCTGCGTACCGCTTTCAGCTCAATTTAGCCAGTGCTTCGCCGATGCGACGCACAGCCTCTTTGATTTGCTCATCGGCGGCGGCGGTGGAGATGCGCACGCAAGGCGGTGCACCGAAACTGTCGCCGTCCACGATGGAAACGTGGGCTTCGTTGAGCAGATAAATGCACAAATCGTATGAATTTTTGATGTGATAATCGCCGTAAGACTTGCCGAAATACGCGCTCACATCAGGGAAAATGTAGAATGCGCCTTCAGGGTTATTGGTTTTGATGCCCGGAATTTGGTCTAACAACTGTTTGGCAAGGTCGCGGCGACGCAGGTAGGCTGCTGCCATTTCGCGGGTAGGGGTCATATCGCCCGTGATGGCAGCTACGGAAGCCTTTTGTGCGATGGAGCAAGTGCCCGAAGTTACTTGTCCTTGCATTTTATCGCAGGCATCGGCAATCCATTTGGCAGCCGCAATGTAGCCCACGCGCCAGCCGGTCATGGCAAAACCTTTGGAAAAGCCATTGACGGTAATCACGTTGTCTTTGATGAAATCCAGCGAACCAATGCTGAAATGTTCGCCGGTGAAATTGATGTATTCGTAAATTTCGTCGGCAATAATGTAAATCGGATTGCCACCATTGTCTTCGTGTGCTTTTACCACTTTGGCAATTTCGGTCAATTCTTCGCGGGAAAACACTGCACCGGTTGGGTTGCAGGGCGAAGAGAACATAATCGCCTTGGTTTTTGGGGTGATGGCCGCACGTACTTGCTCGGCTGTTACTTTGTATTCGTTTTCCAATGAACCGCTGATGATAACGGGCGTTCCTTCGGCCAGTTTGACCATTTCCATATAGGAGACCCAAAAAGGTGCAAAAATGATAACCTCATCGCCCGGATTAACCAAACAAAGCAATACGTTGGCAAGCGATTGCTTGGCGCCTGTGGAAACCACAATATTTTCAGGTTTCACATCCAAGCCGTTTTCGCGGTTGAGTTTGTCGGCAATTCCCTTGCGCAAGTCAGGAATACCGGCTACGGGTGTGTAGAAGGTAAAGCCCTCGTCAATGGCCTTTTTGGCTGCATCTTTGATGTGCTGCGGTGTCTGAAAATCAGGCTCGCCAAGATTCAGGCTGATTACATCAATGCCCTTGGCTTTCAGCTCGCGGGCTTTCTTTGCCATTTCAAGGGTTTGAGATTCGGCCAATGAGTTGATGCGGTCTGAAAGGCTCTGCGGGCCTGCATGTACTTGGTGTGTAGCAAGGGAACTCATAGAATAGAACAAAAGAATTTTTAAGTTGCCAAATTTACGCGGTTTTTTTGCGAAAATCGCATGAAAACGCATGTTTATTTGAATAAATAACGTTTTGCGACACTGTTTTTTTTAAACTCTGTTACTGCTGCCGCCTGTTGCGAAGATACCACTCGCGGAAACTTTCCTTAGGCGGTTCGGGCATTTGGCGGTTTTTTGCCCAAACATTCAGCGGATGATTCACCAAAAATTCGGGGGCAAATCGCAGCGCACTTCTGCCGACTTTTCCCGCCATCCGATACAGCCCGGGATTGGCAAAAATTTTACCCAATACTTTCATTCCCTGCCGCTTAGAGGCAGGCAACAACCCTTCGCGGGCAATCACTTGCCGCCATTTGTAGAGTTGTTGGTGGATGTCAATTTTTACGGGGCAAACGTCGGTGCAAGAACCGCAGAGGGTAGAGGCAAAGGGTAGCGAGGCATATTCCCGCATATCTACGTTGGGCGAAAGGATAGAACCAATCGGGCCGGGGACGGTGTAGCCGTAGCTGTGCCCGCCGCTGCGTCGGTAAACGGGGCAGGTGTTCATACAAGCCCCGCAGCGAATGCAGTAGAGCGACTTGCGAAAATCGGCTCTGCCCAACTGTTCGGTGCGCCCATTGTCCACCAGAATCACATGAATTTCTCCGCCTTTTTTGGGTTTGAAAAAGTGAGAAGAATAGGTTGTAATGGCCTGTCCCGTGGCGCTGCGTGCCAAAAGTCGCAGAAAAACGCCCAGATGTTCTTGCTTGGGAATTATTTTTTCAATGCCCATGCTGGCAATGTGTACATCGGCAATGTGTGCGCCCATATCGGCATTGCCCTCGTTGGTGCAAACCACAAAACCGCCTGTTTCGGCAATGGCAAAATTTACGCCCGTTAGTGCTACTTTATTTTGCAGAAATATCTCCCGCAGATGCTGTCGGGCGGCTTCGGTGAGGTATTTGGGGTCGCTTGCACCTTTTTCAGTGCCTAATTTTTCATGGAACAACTCCCCTATTTCCTCTTTTTTCATGTGGATGGCAGGCAGTACAATGTGGCTCGGCGGCTGATTGGCAAACTGCACCACGCGCTCGCCAAGGTCTGTATCAACCACCTCAATGCCGTTTTCTACCAAAAATTGATTCAGGTGGCACTCTTCGGTGAGCATGGACTTGCTTTTTGCCATGCGCCTGACGCCTTTTGCCTGCAAAATGCCAAGCACAATGCGGTTGTGTTCGGCGGCATCTTTCGCCCAATGTACGCGTATACCGTTGCGTGTGGCGTTCTCCTCAAAAGCAATCAAATATTCATCTAAGTTGGCCAACACATTCGCTTTGATTTGCGAAGCCCATTCGCGGAGTTGCTCCCACTCGGGTACTGCCTTAACGGCCAAGTCTCGTTTGTTGCGGACAAACCAGAGCGTTTCATCGTGCCAGTTAGTCCGTGGCACATCCTGATTGAATTTGGCTGCTTCAAGGGCATGGTTCATATCGGCAGAAGAATTAAACCAACTGCAAATTAACCCGAAAACAGGAATTCTAAAGGAAATAAAAGCACAATCCCGACAGGCGTTTGTAAACCTACCGGGATTGTTCATTCAAATGGCCAAAAATCCGGACTGCTTATCTGAAATCTTCCAAGTCGTCCATCTCCTCATCGGCTGCCCCACCCTGATTGCGACCTCTGCCGCCGTGTTTGCCGCCGCGCTTGTGCATCCTGTCTTTCATCTGCTCTTTGCGCTTGGCCTGAAATTGTTCAAACTTCGCATGTTGCTCGGCGTTCAGGATTCCTTTCATAGATGCATTGAAGTTCTGTTGAATAGCACGGGCTTTGTTCATGCGCTCCTGACGGTCGGCGGCTGCTTGTGCACGCAGTTCGTCTGCAGCCCTCACACGCTCTTGCAGGGCTGCTCTTACCTGTTCCTGTTGCTTATTATCTAACTGTAATTCGGCCGTAAGTTTCTTCACTTGTGCTTCTACGCGCTGTTCCGGTGTCATTTTTTTTCCCTGACCGCGGCGACCTTGCGCCTGTACTTGCAGCCCCATCAATAAAAGCAGGGCAATCAATCCAAAAATTCTCATAATCGTGTTATTGTTTAAAAGTTTGTCAGTAAGACAAGATAGCAAACACAGGGTTTAATGTCAATTCCTATTCCTGCCAAATTTCCCACGCTTTTTCAGCTTGACGGTAGAGCATTTCCAAGCCGTTTTTGACTTGTGCCCCCTGTTGGCTGCCCCGCTTCATAAATTCGGTTTCTTCGGGGTTGTAAACCAAATCGTGCAGATAATGTGAAGCGGTCAGTTGCTCGTAGGGCAGCGGCGGGAACTCATGCACGTTCGGATACATGCCCAGCGGCGTTGTATTGACAATCAGCCGATAAGCATCCAACCCCAGCAGCGGCAACTCGTCGTAGCTGATGCAGTTATGGCCTACAGGAGTCCGCGAAACAAAGGTGTATTCCATGCCCATGTCTTCCATTACGGCCTGCACCGCTTTGGAAGCGCCGCCCGTTCCCAGAATCAATGCATCAAACATGTGCCCTTCGGGAACGAAACGCTGCAAAGAATATCTAAAACCCTCATAGTCAGAATTATAACCCGCCAAACTACCATCTGTACAAACTTTAATCACATTCACCGCACCTATTTGAGCCGCCTTAGGGTCTATGTAATCCAACAATGGCATCACATCCAATTTGTAGGGAATCGTTACGTTCAATCCTTTGATATGCGGATTATTTTTAATCAGCATCCGCAAGCCATCGGCAGAAGGCAGTTCATACAACTCATAAACAGCATCAATTTGCTCACGCTCAAATTTTTCGGTAAAAAATTTTTTAGAAAACGAATGAGAAAGTTTCCTTCCGATAAGTCCGTAGCCTTGCATCTCTAACAATTGGTTTAATGGCAATCCATACCAAAGGTAGCTAAAAAAATTTCGCCGATGCTGTAACTTGTCGCTGCCGTGGGGAGTTATGGGGCAAAGTGAATGTGTGAGTGAATAAATTTGTTTTACGATTGGAATTTTTGAACAATAAATAACATGATGACATTGCGACAACTCATAGGAGTGGCAGTAGTAAGTATGCTCGGATGGGCATGTGGCAGCAGCGAAGGAGGCAGCCCGAATACATCTAACCTGCCGGCAGCACGCGGCAAAACGGGTGAAATTATTGTGGTAATGGATACCGCTCAGTGGAGCGGCGAAGTAGGAGAAGCCCTTCGCAGCGTCTATTCTGCCGAGCTTCCGGGTACGCTCCGCGGCGAACGCATGTTTTCGCTTCGCAAGGCACACGCCACCCAACTCAATAACGTATTGAAACAACACAAAAACTTGGTTTTTGTAGTTTCACTTGAACGCAACTCTCCTGCCTCGCAACGGGTGAAGTCCTTCTTCCCGCCCGAGGGTTTGCAACAAATCGCACAAGACAGCAGCCTGTTCTATCAGGTAGTACCCAATCAGTTTGCAGTCGGCCAAATGGTGGTGTTTTTATTTGGTCAAACCGATAAACAATTGGCCAACCATTTGCGCGTCAATCGGCGCAAATTGCAGGATATTTTTGCAGAAACTGAACGCAAACGCATTACGCAAGGGCTTTCCAAAGTACGCGCCAAAGACAATTTGGAAGAAAAAATTGCTAAAACCCACAACATACAACTCCTGTTGCCACGGGGCTTTGAGTTTGTCAAAGAAGAAATCAGCCCCGACAAGAAAAGCGGCTTCCTCTGGGTGCGAATGCCCGATGCAGAAGTGGACAAAAGCCTGATATTGGCATACAAACCGTATGAATCGGAAAAGCAGTTCTCTAACGACAGCCTGATTGCATGGCGCAACAGTTTAGGCAAAGCCCATCTGTACGGCGACCCCGAAAAGCCCGAAACTTACATGATTACTGAACCGCTGGAACCTCCTACCCTACGGGAAAGCACCGTAAACAACAACTACGCCAAGGAAATGCGCGGCCTGTGGCGCACCAATAATGCCGTTATGGGCGGCTCGTTTCTGAGCTACAGTTTCGCCGATGCCAAAACAGGCAGGATATACTACTACGAGGGTTTCGCCTATGCTCCATCGCGCAACAGTAAACGCGAAATCATCCGCGAACTGGAAGCTATTTTGCGAGCAGCCAAGTATTAAAATGCGGATTTCGGATTTCGGATTGCGGATTGCGAATTTTTTTTAAAAACACATCGTCCGCAGAGGTTGCTCGATAGTATGGCGGCTTATCACGGCAAAAAATAGAGAGTCATTCCGGCTTCCGGAATGACTCTCTTAGCATTAATAACCAATTGCTAATCAAAAGTTGTAGGTAACTGATAACGTAATCTGACGACCCAGAATCGGACGTGCCCACACAGGGAAATTAGCAGCATTCAATGCCGTAATATCGGAGTTAGAAAGCACCGTTCCGGCAGGGGTGCGGATACCGCCAACAGCAAGGTCTTCGGCAGTAGAACCGAACGCACCATAGCCGCTGAAGTTCAGGATACCCGTGCTGTTCAGCAGGTTGCTGCCTTGCAAGGCAAAGTTGAAGCGGTTGATGTCTGCCATGATACCCGCACTCAATACGCCGTAGGCAGGCAGTTCAATCGTATTGCGGCGGTTGCCGTAGCGCTTGCCGAAATAGCGGTAGTTCAAATAAGGGGTAAATTTGCCGACTTTGTACGAAGGCGTAACGTCAAACATTACGGAAGGAAGAAAGTCCACACGCTTACCTGAAAAATCTTCATTAAAGAAGTTGGCCGGGTTGGTACTGCGTGCCGTGTTCTGATAAGTCAGGCGGGCAAAGCGCGGGTCTTGCAGCGTAGAAGACAGGCGCACGTTAAACTTCTGTACGGGCTGCCAAATGGTTTCTATTTCTACACCCATTGTGCGGGTAGCGTTGAAGGTCGGGTCGGTGAAGAAACTGTTAGCTCCCTGCGTAATGAATAATTGCAGCAATACGTTGTCCTGATAGCTGTAAAAGCCCGTAATGGTAGCCGAAACTTTCTGCGAGGTGATTTTGTAACCGACTTCCGCCTGCGTGATGGTTTCAATCACGCCACGCTGAATAGGTACATTTACGAAGTTGTTGGCGTAGTAGTCCAGTTCAGGGGCTTTGTTGCCGCGTGAGAAGCGCACATAAGTCGCCGATTTATCGCTGATTTTGTAGTTGATACCCAGCGAGCCTGAAAAATAGTTGTAGGTTTCGTTCCAATTGTAAGTAACACCGTTGTAGAGGCGTGTGCCCAAATCGTAAGAAGTGAGCGGGTTACGGTCTAATCCGCCGAGTGCTGCCAAACCGGGCAGACCTGCCGTTACGGTGCTGCCGCCGCGCCAGCCTTCCTTCGTGCCGCTGTGATTTACCGACTCAAAACGCAAGCCCAAATCAATGTTCAACTTGTCATTCACTTTCCATAAATCGTTGGCAAAGAAGGCGTTGATATTAGACTTCATATCGGTAACGGTGTATGCCAAACCGCTCCAAAGCAAAAAGCCGTTGGGGTCGGTTGCCTGTACGGTCTGCCCTGCAAACGGGAAAGTGATGCGCACGGGGCGTCCATCAAACGAAGCAGCGATACCGTCCACAAACCAGCGGGTTTGCATCGATGTGCGCCCTGTGTACCAACCCAAGGTCAGGTTGTGTTTGCCTGCCTGCTTGTTGAGCCTTACGATGCCCTGCACATCGCCGATTTGGTTATTCATGTTCAGCGGCGCGGTGGCAAACAGGTAGCGCCCGAGCCTGTTAGGCGTGTTGGGGTCTAACTGTCCGTTGATAACGCGGGCAAGCACTTCGCCCGTACGGGCATCAAAGTAGGTCGGCGATAAAAATCCCGGAATCGGTGAGCCGATAGCAGGATAAGCACCTGCGCCAAACTGCCCGTAGCCCGGGTCGGCGGCGCTTGGCACAACCGACATGGTTACGTTACCCTGATATTGCAGGTAGTTTTGGTCAAAGTCGCTAACTTTGGCGGCAAGGCTAAGCCCCCAATTGTTGCCCAAATCGTAGTCAAAGTTAGCACCGAAGGCAAACGACTTGTTAGCAATGCCTTTGGACGCATCAAAAGTACGGGTAGGCAATTGGTCAAACGGAATTTCGGGACGAAAACGCGAAGCATCGGGGATGGTCGTCCGCAGATTCAGGAACGTAGTAGAGTTGATAATGTCAAAGCCGCCGTAGCCACTCTTCATATCGGCGGTGAGCGGAATTTCTTTGAAGAAAGTATTGCGGTCGTTCAAGTACTTGCCGTAGAGGCGGAACTGCCCGCGGGCAAAGTTCTTGCTGATGTTGGCTTTGAACTGTCCGCCTTGATTGGCGTTGAAATCCATCGTGCGTGCACCTTCGTCAATGCGGTAGAAACCGCCTACGTGGTATGACCAGCCGTTGGCAATGGGTCCGCCTACTTCCAAGTCGGCGCGATAGAGCATCTTGCCGTTGTTGTGGATGCCTGTTTGCAAGCGCGCCGAGCCTGCGGTTTTCAATCCGCCCGTTTTGGAAATAAAGTTGAAAATACCGCCGGGGGCGTTAGCTACGGCAATAGACGCGCTGCCGCCGCGGATGCCTTCCATACGGGCAACGGTCAAATCGTTGCGGTGGAACATGTCAATCACGGCAAAGCCGAGCTGCGAAGCCATCACAGGCAAGCCTTCTTCCTGTAAAGAAACATACTGAAAACCAATGTTTTGGTTACCCACAGGGGTAACGCCGCGGGTAATGACGCGGTTGCCGACTTCGCCCGCCGAGTTATCTACCCATACGCCCGGAACGGCTTGCAACAGGTCGCCCGTACCGCGCGGGGCGCGCATGTCCATCAGTTTGGGGCTGAGCGTCGTAATGGCAACGCTGGATTCCAATTTGGTGCGTTCGTCAAAAGCACCCGTTACTACTACTTCGTCCAGCGAAAGCAAGTCTTCTTCGGTGCTGATGCTAACCGTTACGGGCGAGCTGCCTACTTCTACCTCTTGGCGAACGGTTTTGTAACCGATAAACGACATAACAAGGATGTATTTGCCCGGTGCAACGCCCACAATGGTAAATTTGCCCGAAGCATCGGTAAGTGCGCCTTTGGTAGTGCCTTGCAGCGACACGTTAGCACCAATCACCGCATTACCCGATTTGTCTTTGACTTCGCCCGAAATATTCTGCTGAGCGTAGGCCATAGTTGCCGTTACCAGAAGCAGTATGAGCAACATTAAAATTCTGCGTAGTGTATGGTTGTTTTTCATTTTCATCTTTAAAGCATTTGATTAAGTGATTGTTGAATAAGTTGTATTGCTTGCAATAAAAGGGTAGTGTTTACGGCGTAGAGAGAATATGGTCGGCAATGTGGAACAGGTATGCCTGCCAGCTGTCAGGATTCACATGGTAAATGGTCGTGTCTTGGTCGCCCATGCTGATATTGAGTTTTACATAACCGATGATGATTGCCCAAAGCGTTACATAAATCATTTGCGGCTTTTGCGTATTTCGGATGCTGCCATCCTGTATGCCTTCTTTGATAATGCTAATCACCATGGATACAGGTTGATTATGAATGGCTTTGATTTTTCGGTAATAATGACTTTCGCGGATTGTTTCTGTATTGAGCACCCCCTGCTCGCCCTCTTTTTGCTGGCGAATGGAAAGCCGTATGCCGGACATGTAATTCAGAATAGCCTCATGGTAATAGAAATGCTTTTTGCTAAACTCGGTATAAGCCTGCATAACAGCCAGTACTTTTTCCTTACCCGTTTTGTCTTGCATGGAAGAGAGTATTTTCTGATAGGTGCTGATAATCAGCTCAAAAGCCTTGTAAGTAATTGCCATTAACAAATCTTCTTTGCTGCTGAAATAAAAGTACAACAAGCCTTTGCTCAGTCCTGCTTTGGCAGCTACTTCCTCCATCTTGGCATTATGGAAGCCTTTACTGAAAAACACTTCCTCCGCCGCACGGATGATAGCTTGCTCTTTTTCCTGTCGTTCCAATACGCCCATGCCTGTATAACTTGACCAAGAGTTAAGTTGTTTGACTTTCGGTCAAATTATATCTTTTTCAAATGAACACCAAATCATTAGGGAAATTTCATTTTGCGGTTTTTCCTGTAAGTAAACGGCTTTTTTTTATATTACAGGACTACCAACCTGTTCAATGACTATGATAGCGTATGTACGTTGTTTACTTTTTACTGTTTTTTGCTTGGGTTTGTACTGTTCCAACCTTGCAAATGCGCAGGTAAAAAAAGGAACACCTGCCAAATCCAACACCCAAAAACCGGCCAATGACGATACCGAAGCATGTATTCAGGTACTGAAAGATTTTGCCCAAGCCTATTCCGGCATTTCAGAGCATCGCAACCGCGATAAAGTGCTTGCTTTTTTCACCCCCAATCTTGCTACGGAAATAACTACCATCAATATTAAAGGCAACGTGCAAAATCGTTCCAGCGACTATCGGCAGTTTGCACAATATCTCGACGGGTTAATTAACACCCGCACATTAAAAATTCGTTATTCGGTTGATAAAATATTGCACACTGTCGTCAAAGGAAATTTCGGCGTAGTAGTTTATGAAACCTCTTATGAAATCCTGCGCGACGGCGAATCGCTCATTAAAGGTACGGAAGTAAACACCGCTAACCTGATTAAGGCCAACAACCGCTGGTTGATTAGCTACTACAACATCTACGATATTGCCGCCAATGTGCAGCGGGGCAGTTGTCAATGCGAAATATTCAAAGGAGATGACAACAAGTATGTAACCCGCACCAGCTATCCGAGCGGCACGCGCTACGAAGTAACCATGGATAACTTCACCATCGGATTTAACGATAAAGTCGGTGGTCGGCTGATTTGTGTCAGGGACTTGTTTTTTGTTTGGAAGCGCACCGGCAATATTGTCCAACTCTCTATGGAAGGCAAACAACTGAAAGAAACAGGTGAGGAATTGGGCGTTACCGATGACGACCAAGAGATGCTGCTCACCATACTTCGCACCGTATTATTTGCCGATAATTGTTTGTCTGTAAGAAAACGCTAAGCACAACATGAAAAATATCCGCACCTACATCTACTGGCTGGCAGGCATGGTTGTATTGCTGACAGGCCGCTCGGGATATGCTCAGGAAGCCCCCCTGAGCCTGAAAGACTTCTTTATACGCTATGCACAGGTGCGAAGCCAAATGCACCAGATTGGCGCTGAGGCAATGCTCTCCGAGTTCTTTGACCCACGCATGACAGGCGCACGGGCTGACTACGACATCAATAACCAGTTGAAAATCACAAAGCTGGACTATAAAAGCACACAGGAACGCTATTTGAGCGAGTTGGAAAGCGGCATTATCACGCAGATAAAGCCTGTTAAAATTCTCCATGAATCCGTGAAGGACAATAAAGGGCTGCTAACAGCCATTAACGAACAAAGTAAGATTAAAGACGGGCAGGTATTGGAAAAACACACCGTCATTTACACCATGCTGCTGCTGCCTGATGAACAACGCAAGTGGAAAATTTACAACTATACGGCCACTTATCTGATTGATGAAAAAAACAAAGGCCTTTGCACCTGCGAGCTGTACAACAGTTCCAATGGCAACATTGCCAGCCGCCTAATATACCCCGAGGGCGAGTCCATGACAACGGCGTTGGACTATTTCAGTTTTAACAGCGCTACCAAAACCATTACCGCCAGCAATGGCCAGAGCTATTATTGGGACGGAAGCACGGTAAGCACACCCGACAAAAAGCACCAGTTAGGGGCTGCCAAAACGGCCAAAGATGCCATCACGCTCATTATTTTAAAAGACCTTTACAGCAAGTTCTGCACCGAAATCAGGTTAAAATAATCGGCTTGTTAAACTATGTTAAGCAGTGAAGCCGCAACACCGGTTTCACGTTAATATTGTATTCCCAAGCCATGAGTAAAAAACAACTTCGCTATATCATCGCCTTTATGTCCGGGGCAACGCTCGGGCTTATCATGCTCCAATTTTATTGGATGAAAGAAGATTTTGAATTGAATGCCGTTCAGTTCAAAAGCAAAGTCATAACTGCGATGGAAAACGTAGTGCGCACGTTAGAGCGCCGCGAGGTATTGGCGGCAATGGCCAAGCATAAAGAACTGATGGCGCAGCGCGATGCACTGGTGGCGCAGATTCTTGACCAAATTAACACACAAACGCCCAAAAACAACCAGTCCTCTTCGTGGGAACAATCAAACATACAGTTGTATGACTCACATTCGCAAACATGGTTAAATTATTCACAGGAGCAATATTCCATCGGCAATCATTTGCGGAACGGCAGCGCCATAGGGCATGAGTGGAACAGAACTTCCATGCGCATTGGCGATTCGGCCGTGTACCTGCGGCAGTTGCAGCAGCAACGCGTGCTGGAAAACTTGGAAGCGCTTGAAATGGTTTGGAGCATTATCAACAACCGCCAAAACTTCAACCGCCCCCTTTCCGAGCGCCTCAACGTTAAACTGCTCGACTCGCTGCTGTCGCACGAAATACGCGACAAAAACATTGAGTTACCCTATCAGTTTGGCGTGTTGGTAAAAGATACGGCCAATGCCTATCAGTTTGTGTACACCAACGTTAAGGATGAAAAGGCAAATCTGGAATTGTTGCGCAACGGATTGGTTATCAGGCTTTTTCCTAATGACGACATCTCACCTGCCAGTTTTCTGTACGTCTATTTCCCCGATAAATACAAGGCTATTTTCATGGAGATGATTGCCGTGCTGTTGTCTTCCGCTGTTTTTAATACCATCATTATTGCCTGTTTTGCATTTGCCATTTCTACCATCATCCGACAGAAAAAACTCTCGGAGGTAACTCGTGATTTCATCAACAATATGACGCACGAGTTCAAAACCCCTATTTCTACCATTTCGCTGGCCTGTCAGGCTTTGCAAGAACCTGCCATGCGCGCCAATACCCGCATTTTAGACCGCTATCTGGGGATTATCAAAGATGAAAACAATCGGTTAGGGCATCAGGTAGAAAAAGTGCTGCAAATAGCCTCCTTGGAAAAAGGCGATTTTAAGTTAAAAATAGAGCCTGTGGATGTGCATCGGTTGCTCCAAAAAGCAGGCGAAAACATGAAGTTGAGCATAGAGTCCCAAGGCGGGCAACTTTCTCAACAATTGGAAGCCACCAAAACCATTGTGCAGGCAGACAAAGTGCATCTGACTAATATTTTTTACAATCTGTTAGACAATGCCATCAAATATTCACCCGAGCGTCCGGAAATTGCCATCACTACCGAAGACGGACGCAGCGGAATCATTATTTCCATTGCCGACAAAGGTGTAGGGATTTCCAAAGATGTTATCAATCGGATTTTTGATAAGTTTTACCGCGTGCCTACCGGCAACATACACAACGTGAAAGGCTTCGGGCTTGGCCTGAGCTACGTAAAAACGATGATAGATGCTCATCACGGGCAAATTACCGTACAAAGCGAACCCGGACAAGGCAGCATATTTACCATATTCTTACCATATCAGCATGAACCTCAACAAAATCTTATTGGTTGAAGATGACCCCAATCTCGGCCAGATTCTGAAAGACTATTTGGAAGTAAAGGGCTTTGAACCGACGCTATACCGCGATGGCAGAAGCGCCCTGCGTGCATTCAAAAGCGAAGTGTTTCAACTTTGCATTTTTGATGTCATGATGCCGATTATGGATGGCTTCACACTGGCCGAAGAGGTGCGAAAAATAGAAAAAGATGTACCCATCATATTCCTGACGGCCAAATCCATGAAGGAAGACACCATCAGAGGGTTTCAGATAGGTGCTGACGACTATATCACCAAGCCGTTCAGCATGGAAGAACTGTTGCTGCGTATCAATGCCGTCATGCGTCGTTCGGTTAAAGCAGCTCCGCCCGCGGCAGGCACTTACCAAATCGGAAATTTTACCTACGACACCAAGTTGCATACCCTCACGGGCATGGGCGAAGAGATAAAACTGACTTCCAAAGAAGCGGAATTGCTGGAAATGCTCTGCCAATATAAAAATCAGGTATTGGAGCGGTCTAAAGCACTGCGCCAAATTTGGGGCGACGATAATTATTTCAACTCCCGCAGCATGGACGTTTACATCACCAAACTGCGCAAATACCTGAAAGCCGACGAGCGCATCCAGATTATGAACATCCACGGCACAGGCTACAAACTGTTAGTGCCGGAGTAGGCGCTACAACGCCACTAATTCAATAATTTCGCCGAGAGGCGCTGTGAACACTACTGCTTCGGGGGCTTCTTTGTTGCGGATAGGCAAGCCCACTCGGCTGATGATTTCATAGCCCGCTGCCGCGATTTTTTGTGCTGCTTGTTCCAAATCGGGTGATTGCCAGCAGGCAGAAGCTACACCCGTTTTTTCAAACGAACAGGGGAAAGTTTGGTAGTCATAGGTAGGATTGTGAGGTGCGTAAACGTGTTGTTCCATGCCTATGCGATGCGTGCCGTGCCCCATCAGGAGCATATCAAAGCCCATATCGGGAGGCCCTGCCATAATTTTGGCTGCAAGCGGCTGTTTCAGCGGCAGGTCGTTCACGGGCGAAATGCCCAGTACAGGCTGCCAAAATTGCTCTATCGGGCTGCGGTCTTTCATGGAAATCACCACGTTGGCAGGCGAATTAATGCCCTCCACGGCAGACTCTTTCAACAGCGACACACCTCCTTTGCGGCGGACAATCTGTGTAACAAAGATTTGTTCGCCCGAAGGGCCGATAAACGCCGCACTCTTCATCACCACCATACCCAGCGGTTCGGGGCCTTCGGCATCAAACTCTGCCGGTTCGGAAACCGCACCAAATCGGTGGCGCAATACGCGGTAGTAGGCGCTGTCTATATCCGGTGTGCCTGCTTCAATTACAGCCATGCCTAAGTCCCATGGGCGGGCACCCAAGCGATTGGGCGACGCTTCGGTAAGTGAGGTCTCCAACAGGCGCACAAGCGAGCCTTCCGCGTGCCCCAATAGCGCATAGCGTCCCAAGTGTTGGCCAAAAATTTGCCGTTGCACGGCATTGAGCACACCTTCCTGCCGTATTTGATAGCCAAGTGCCTGCACATAGAATCGCATACTTTGCGCCCAGCAATTGGTAACAACACTGACAGCCTGCAATGAACCCGTTAAAAGAGCCTGTTCCATAATCGCATTTTTTTTGATATGCCCAAATGTAAATAGTTTTTACCTTGCTGCAAGGGGGGTAACTTTTAACGGTTTTTTTGCGTAAAAATACTTGCAATAATCCGAATGCAGTCGCTTTACTCTCTATTGCTTCTTTCGGAAAGATTCATTTAATTTTGCGTCAAAAAAATATCGGGCTAAACCATATGAAATCGGAAGAAAAACTTCGTTACTCTGAGTCGGAACTGAAAGAGTTTGAGGAGTTGATAATGAGCAAGTTGCAGAAATCGCGCGAGGAACTGCAACACTTAAAAGACTCCATCACACGCAAAAACACAGGAAGCGACGATAACATAAGCAGCCTGAAGTCTTTGGAAGACGGAGCCGATGCCCTTGAAAAAGAACAATTGAACCAATTAGCTGCCCGTACACAAAAATACATTACCCAGCTTGAAAATGCGCTGGTTCGTATCAAAAACGGCACTTATGGCATTTGTATTGACACGGGCAAGTTAATTCCCAAAGAACGTCTCAGAGCCGTTCCACACACGCAGCAAACCATTGAGGCAAAACTGAATAAATCGCGGTAATCATTTCATCTGATACTATCACAAAACCCTAAAGGTATGCACCGCCTTTAGGGTTTTCCGTTGCAGCCATGTCCGCACCCTCCGTATTTTTAATGAACCACATTGAGGCCATGATTTTCTGTGCGCCTGCCCCTGTTCGTGCCGATGAACTACGGCAGTGCCTCAACGAAATGCTGGCAACCGAAATACCCGCAGAAGACGTACAGGCAGCATTAGATGCGCTCCAAAACCGATATGACCGCGATGACACCGCCCTCCAACTGGTACGCGCGGCAGGCGGGTATCAATTGCTCACCAAACCTGCCTATAAGCAAAGCGTGGGGCTTTTGCTGAAAAACACGTCCAAAAAGCGATTGTCGCAGGCTGCTCTGGAAACGCTTGCCATCATTGCCTACAAACAGCCCGTTACCAAAGCGCAGATTGAACAAATCAGAGGCGTGGCGTGCGATTATGCCCTGCAAAAATTATTAGAAAAAGAATTGATAGAAATCAGGGGAAAATCTGACGGCCCCGGGCGGCCTTTGCTGTACGGCACAAGCCCTGCCTTCATGCAGTATTTTAACTTGAACGACTTAAAAGACCTGCCGCAACCCAAAGACTTGCCGCAGGAAGAGAATCAAAATTTATTGCCTCCCGAAACCGAATAAAGGGGGAAATCCGATAGAATAGCTGTATCTTTGCAACCAAATTGATTTATTTTTTCGGCCTGTCGTGAGATAGACCGTAAAGTTACCAATCACATTTCTCTTATTTGCAATCAGTCATTTTTATGAACAAGAAACCAGCGAAGCCCGGAAAGTCAGGCTTCAAGCAGGACAAAGGTCGTGCGCAAAGCGGTAAGAAGCCTTTCCGAAATGCATCATCGGGCGATAAAAACAAAGGCACTTTCAATGCGAAGCCATCTCTTCGCAAACAATTTGAAAGCAACAACAGCGGCGGCAACTTCCGCAGAGAAGGCGGCAACAGCGAGCGCCCTGTATTCCGCAAACGCTTTGACAACGACAGCAACAACGGCGGCGGTAACTTCCGCAGAGAAGGCGGCAACAGCGAGCGCCCTGTATTCCGCAAACGCTTTGACAACGACAGCAACAACGGCGGCGGTAACTTCCGCAGAGAAGGCGGCAACAGCGAGCGCCCCGCATTCCGCAAACGCTTTGACAACGACAGCAACAACGGCGGCGGTAACTTCCGCAGAGAAGGCGGCAACCAAAACAAGGGTGGTTACTACTGGTGGAAAGATATTCCCGAGGGCTACGAGCGCAACTCAAAAAGCACCTCACCGCGCCGCAAAACCCAAAAAAACCCGCGTACACCCGACTACGACATGTCTAAAATCAAGGGCATAGGAGAGTCCAAAGGCATCAAATTAAATCCGGGTGAAGGTATTCGCCTGAACCGATTCATTGCCAATGCCGGTATTTCTTCACGCAGAGAGGCCGACAAGATTATTGAAAGCGGGCGAGTGTCGGTCAATGGCAAAGTCATTACCGAAATGGGGTATCGCGTAAAGCCTTCCGACCGTGTAGAATTGGACGGCGAAATACTGAAACGCGAGCGCTTGGTCTATGTACTGTTGAATAAACCCAAAGACTACATCACAACAACAGATGACCCTCAGGAGCGCAAAACCGTTATGGAATTGGTAGAAGATGCCTGTGAGGAGCGCATCTATCCGGTAGGGCGTTTAGACCGCAATACAACCGGCTTGCTATTGCTGACTAACGATGGCGCACTGGCTGAAAAATTGTCGCATCCATCTAATCAGGTAAAGAAAAACTACCAGTTGGAGCTAAATAAGCCATTGGAAGAAAGCCATTTTGACCAAATCATGAATGGGATTGAGTTAGAAGACGGCTTTATCAAACCGGATAAACTGTCCTACATGACCGACGACCGCATGATTCTTTCCATTGACATTCACAGCGGCAAAAACCGCATCGTAAGACGCATTTTTGAACATTTCGGGTATGAAGTTGTGCGTTTGGATAGAGCAACCTACGCAGGACTAACCAAAAAAGGACTGCCGCGCGGCCAATGGCGTTATTTGACTCAACAGGAAGTCATTCGTCTGAAATTTTTTACAGGCAAGAGCAAGAAAACAACTTCGGAAGACTAAAACCAAGCATCAAAAAAACCGCTTCGCAAGAGCGGTTTTTTTGATTTTAAAGTTTAACGCCAACTACGAGCATATCGTCCAATTGCTTTTCGTGGCTTTGCTTTTGCCACTCTTCAATGAAGGTATGGAGTTGCTGCTTTTGCATATCAACAGGCAACCGATGAATAATGCCAAGCAACTCCGTAAAGTTTTTAGAACCGAGTTTGCGCTTATGTTCACCGCCAATCTGGTCGCGGTAGCCATCGGTAAAAGCATAGGCAAATACTTTGTCGGTCAGCGGCTCCGTATATTCATGGAATGTTTCCCGCGAGTTGCTCCCGCCGATGCTCATTTTATCGCCTTTCAGGGTTTTGCATTTGCCGTTGCTGTCAAATAACACAAGATTTTGTTTGGCACCCGCAAACGAAAGCGTATTGGCAGTCGGGTCAATTACTACTACGCTGATGTCCATGCCATCCCGATTGCCTGTGGTTTCCTGTTTCAGCGCATTATAAATTTTGACTCTCAAACTGTTCAAAATTTGGGCAGGCGCAGTCGTCTGATTCATTTTGATAATCTCATAGACAAAGTTGATGCCTATCAGACTCATAAATGCGCCCGGCACACCATGCCCTGTACAGTCGCCAACTATCAGGATTTTCTTTTCACCTATTTGCGTTGCCCAGAAAAAATCGCCGCTGACAACATCGCGGGGTTTGTAGAAAACAAAATATTCGGGAAAAATCTCCCGCAGTCGCTCCTCATCGGGTAAAAGTGCTTCCTGTATGCGCTGGGCATACTGTATGCTTGATTTGATATTGAAGTTTTGCTTTTGCAGCAGTTGATTGACTTTGGAAAGTTGTTCGTTGCTGGCGTGCAGTTCTTCGGCTGTTTGTTTAATTTCTTCCGTATAGGCATCATTGCGCTCAATCGTAACCAAAAGTTCCTGCTGCTGCTCATCCAGAATTTTGGCATAAAGCGCATCTTTAACGGTTTGCTTGTACAGCATGTACGCCCATGTTCCCGAAATACCCGATACAGCTGCCGCTAAAATACCGTGAAAGATAAAAGCGGTCAAACTCATGTAGTCAAGTTGCGTGAAATAGATTTGTTTGAACCCCGTATATTGCAAATAGGCAAAAGTGGCGTGGTGAATCACAACTATGGTAATCAACGGAATCTGTAAGCGCCAGTTCCGATAAATAATCAGCACGGTAGCACTGATAAAAACCCAGAAGTGCATCTCAAACAGGCCGTGCATCTGGTAAATAAACTGGGCTGCAAAAATGGCAGATATGGCACTCAGTACGTACTGATATAACGAAGACTGCGGCAGCAACCATTTTGCCGCGTAGTACAAGCCCAAACAACTCCCTCCTACTACTACGGCAATCAGCCACGTGTCGTAAAAAGGTGCTATGGCAAGCCCAAACAGAAACTTGACTGCCAACAGGTAATTGACAATCGTGTCCGATTTTTTGTTGAGATTGCTGAAAACAGCCTTTATTTCCTGCTTGGAAAGTTTAGTAGGGTCAATGGTATTCATTCAGTGTAGTATAACAGGGTTATGAGTTATTGTGCTGCTTCATCCCATTCAATGGCACAACCATAGGAAATGGTAGCTAATGAATCAAACGCAGGAAGCGGTTTTCCGGTTATGAGGCTGTATAAAGCCTGCTCTACATAGTTAGTTGCTTGGTCGGTACAGTAGCGGGAACGGTTGTAATTTCCCCTGAAATAGAGTGTATTATCTGCCCGAATAATAGCAGCCTGAGGCGTGGAATAGACCCCGCAGGCTCGTGCTAAGGCTTCATTTTTATCATGAATAACGGTGATGCCATCGGGCAAATAGCCTTTGGCCTTTTCAAGGTCTTGCGCATCGGGCGTTACGGCAAAGAAATCTACCTGCTGCCCAAATGCGCGATACAAGGTGTTGAAATGCTGCAAATTAAACCTTGAACAAGGACAGGAAGGGCTGAAAAAGTGCAAGAGTATGGGCTTGCGATGCCGTTGCGGTTGCAAACTGCTGTTGTTAAAGGCAATCAACTGCCCCGGAGATACAACTTTGTAGTTGCTTGGAACAGGCGTAGGAAGCAAATACTGCACCTCTTGCTGCCAGAAAGTCCAAGCTATGAGCAACAGCAAGGATACACTGACAGCTACCCATGCTAAAAATCGTAAAACTTGTTTCATTGTAGATTATACATTCAAAGCCGGTTGTATCGGTACTCTCTAAGGAAAACACTTACAGTAGTTTTTGACTGTTTGATGTGTGATGTGCATAGTTTAGAAGAGAGAGGGAGATAAGCCAACTGTTGAAGTTGTCATGCTTTTTAAACTTATTCAGCCTGCTAATTGTTCTGCCATAAGTACGTCAATTAGGAAGCAAAAATAACACCAAAGCAACTTAGTTGGCAGTCGGTTTTTTATCAAATACTTTCAGCGATTATCTAACTACTATGCAACAACCACCTCGCTGGAAAATGGCAGTGCTCATTTGGATAGCCATTTATCCCACGCTTACTTTTTTATTGTTTCTGATAGGCGATTACATCAATCAAATTTCTTTTTTACCCTTTCGCACGCTGGTACTGACACTGATTATTGTGCCGCTGATGGTTTTTGTACTTTTACCTACGTTAAGCAAGCTGCTGCGCCGATGGCTGCACGGTTAATTTGACTACCGTATCATTTTTTTATATTTTCACCCAAAAAATGATACGGTTCTTATTTATTTTTCTACTGCTGTCCATATAAGATACATGGGCGGCTACTCATACGCCTGCCTGCATCACCGCTTCATCCGAAAATTTGTATGGCAGCCACGTGCAACCTGTCAAGCCGATTGCAGTAAAAAAACGTGAAAAGAGGAAAATGCACCGGGCAAATACAGGCAGCCTAATAGCGACTGCTGCATTTATCGAAATCGCTGTCATTGGCATTGCGGATAAGCCTGTGTTGGCTGCGGCTGCCGGAATTTTTTTGGTAACTGCCTTTGTGCTTGGCATTGTCGGCGTGATGAATTCCGGTCGCAAAAAGGATAAATCGGGACGAGGGTGGGAGCTCGCAGGCATCATCCTTGGCGCATTGGTTATTCTTTTTGAACTTGCCGAACTCATTCTTGATTGAATGGGGCAATCAAGCAAACTGAAACGCACAGTGCGCAGATATGTCGGAATTCGGATGAGGGATTTCAGATGTAAATACAAGGGTAAATCCATGCCATGCGCCAACCTCTCGGTCAATTAGCGTTCCCGTAATAAATCCCGACATTGAGGCCTATCCATTGCAGCGATGTATTATTCACATCTTGCAATAAATCGCCTAATGGCAGGTTCAAATGAGGCTCTACCTGTAAAGTAGCCCCTTTCAGCGGCATGCGCACACCTCCTCCCAAGTAGATGGTTCGGAAAGGCTGCACAGAATTTTCTACCGATTGTCTGGGGTTTTGTACCCTACCCAAAAAAGTATTTTGGGCTACTGTTTCAACGTGCGTTCCATTAACAGCCAAATAGCTGACGCCGCCGGCATTGAAAAATATTTTTTTACCTATGAAATATTTGATTGTCAGAGGCACTTGCACAAGATTGAGCCTAATGCGCGAATATTCGGTTTCATCGGCATAAACGGGTACTAATTGCTGCGTACCAATGGGGTCGCGTTGCAAACTGTTGAATACGCGAAAGCGCTTTTCGGGCGTTTTGTAGGTAGTTTGCACAAATTGAATGCTTGTTGAAACGGCTACCTTCTTTTGGAGAAACCACTCCACACCCGCACCTACACCATAAAATGCTGCATGATTGTTCACGGTTTTGCCGTCAGTAATGCCCGAAAGAATCTGAATGCCCGGCTGAACTTTTATCACCGTTCCCGTTTGCGGAGTTGCTAAATCATTTACGGGCAGATGAGCAACAGCAAGTATGGGAAATTGCCAAGAGAAACTATCGGCTAAGGTCAGTGGCAGCAAATCAACTTGGGCAAGCATCACAGGTTCAGCCGTTGAAGGCAGCAATTGCCGTTGTTCCGACTGCAAATTTTTCTGCGGGATTGATTTTGAGGCAGTTATGATTGGTGTTGATTCCACAGACAGCGTTCTACCCGATGCTCCGTTTTTTTGCCGAGCTACGGATGGTGTATGTTTGGCCAAAGGCATTGTTTTTTGAGCTACCTCAGCATTCGGTTGCAAAGTGTTATCGGGAACGGCGGCAGAGGCGGTATTTTCCTCCGCACTTTGCGGCCGATTATCTTGCGGAACTGTTTGTGCAGAAACAATTTCCGTGGAAGCCGTTGGCGGCAACATGCGCCAGTAGTACACAGCAGACAGCCCTACGGCTGCAATCAGTACGGCTGCCGCAATACGCAAGGCAGGGTGCTGCCACAGCGTTGCCATGCGTGCAGGCGATTTGTGCAGGTGATTCCTGTTAAACTGTTCCCATGCCCCCTGCTCGTAGGCAACGGGATAATTTTCCAGACTTTCGCGGAATTTTTGGGCTAATTTATCGTCAAAATTATTTTCCATGCTGCTTGTCGGAAATCATTTGCCTTAACTTCATTTTTGCACGTGCCAAATGCGATTTGGAAGTTCCAACAGGAATTTCCAGCATTGCTCCGATTTCTTCGTGTGAGAACCCTTCAATTTCAAAAAGGTTGAAAACTGCCCGTTGTGCAGCGGAAAGGCTTTGTACCATTCGCATAATATCTTCTGCCGAAAGTTGCTGTAATACCCCTTCGTCAGGCGCTTCTATGTTGGTTTGCTGAATATCGGTCTGTCGCAGCTCGCGCTTGTTCTTGCGCAGCCTGTCCAATGCCGTATTAACTACGATGCGGCGAATCCATGCCTTCAGCGAACGTTGCTGGTCGTGACGGTTCAGGTGTTGAAATACTTTAACAAAACTGTCGTTGGTAATTTCTTTGGCTTCTTCCGAATGGTTGGAATAGCGCAGGGCAATACTCATCACATACCCGTAAAACCGCTTGTAAAACAACTCATGCGCGCCTCGTTTATCGGCTAAACAGTCGCGAATGAGTTGTATCTCGGCATTATCGGGTTGGTTGGTGTCTTTTATTTCCGCTGTCTGAACCGGATAAGTCATGTTAAGTTTGTATGCTGAAAACTAAACTTGTTTTTCATACGGTTTTGCTGCAATTAAGTTTGACGATAAAATAATTTGAAACTGCGCCTGCGCTCCAATGACATAAAATCACAATCGGTTTGCAAAGAAAATTCCGAGCAAGTCATTGAAAATCAAAAGACTCCACTTGACAGGTTATAGAAAACCCGTCAAGTTGGCACATCATTAGTTAGCTGATGCTTTTTCAATGCATATAATTTTGGCAACCTTGCCGATTGTCGGAATGCGTGTGCCACAAGGAATAATACCGTCTTCTATGGTATAAGCAAACCGTATGCGCTCGCCATCTTCCAGTGTAACATTAAGGTGTGAAATATCGGCAAGCAGCCGTTCGCCATTATTCAAAACAAATTCTAAGCAGCCATCTACCGGGCGCTTGTCGCTAACAGTGGCTTCTGTGTTGGCACATGCCGTCTCCGTCAGGCAAGTCAGTTTGACAGGGGTTGCTTTTTCTACTTTTTCATCGTAAAGCATACAGCGAAACAGGTCGTTGTAGCGGTTGTCGCGTCTGACTTTTTTGTAACCGATTACATAGCGTTTGCCGGGCGTTACCTGTACAGGGGCAAAAGTCGGGAACATCTCCCATGGTTGCAGGTATTCTCCTGCGTCGGTGAGGAAATAGACATTGCCAAAAGCGCCATAGCCCGCACAGGACATCCGCACGGCCGTAACAGTAATGCCGCAAGGGACTTCTTTGTCCTTCTGATTGTCGCAATCTTGCAGTACATCTTCTTGGAGCGGATAGTTACAACCTGCCATAGTAAGGCTCAGCATTGCTATAACGGCAAGGCTGAAAAGTTTAAGTGTTTGATACATGACGATTAAAAATTTGTTGGTTTCGTTCCCGATACGCAACCTGTTTGGCAGGCGTTGCAACTGTCAATAAAAAATCCGAGCAGAAACTGCCCGGATTTTCTTGCTTAGAATTGATGAGGCTCAATTATTATCTTGCGGCTATTGAATGACTACCTTTTCAAGGTATTCATCAGTGCCTACTTTTATCTTGAACAGATACATACCCTGAGGCAGTTGCTGGCGGAATTGGATGCGGTATTCGTTGGCATTGCTTTTTTCCATGGCAGCATCCATCGGGCGACCTGCCAAATCGAAGCATACGACGGACACAGGCGCATCGGCTCTTTCTACGCGCAAATACAGGTGGTTTTGCGAAGTAGGATTAGGGAACAGGGTTGCACCGTTGGCCATGTTGATGTCTTTGAAGTAAACCACGACTATTTTAGAGAACGTAACCGTACCGTCTTTGTCAATTTGTTTCAGGCGATAATAGTTAGCGCCGTAGTGTGGTTCTTGGTCAAATACTTCATAGTTGCGGGTGGTGAAACTGTCGCCGCTTTCGCCAAAAATAGCTGAAAATGTGGTAAAGTTGATACCGTCGCGGCTTTTCTGTACTTCAAAACCGGCATTGTTTCTTTCGGACAATGTAGTCCAGAAGATACGGGTTTCTTTTTCGCCGCTGCGTTCTGCACCAAATCGGCTGATTTCTACGGGAAGCAGGTTGAGGTTGTCAAAAATAGCACCACCCAAACCTGATGCTTCGGCACAGAAATAGGCATTGCCTTGCAAAGCACAGTCGGAATTGTTGCTGTTGCGGCTGCTGACACCGCCGTTGTTGTAAATGGTCATCACGGGGGGCAATGGTCTTGTCAGGCGCACCAAGCCACCGCCGCCGCCGCCGCCATTGCCGTGGCAACTGGCAAATTCTACGTCGCCGCCTTTACCGCCCGAAGCATATACGCGAATATTGGTGTTGTAGGTAGGGCCGCTCATGAACACGCTGCCGCCTGCGCCGCCGCCACCGCTGGAGTCGCCACCCGCACCTGCCAGTACAGACTGACCATTTGCCATGATGGAATAGCCATTGCCGACAAATGTATTGCCCATAATCAGTACGATGCCGCCGCCGTTGCCACCGGGCGTAGCGGTATCGTTGTTTTGCTGACCGCCACCGCCGCCGCCGCCTAAGAACAGGCGATAGGCAGAATAATCAAGGGCCTGACCGCCTTTGCCGCCATTGTTGGAGGTAGTGGCGTTATTAGGATTATCGGCACATCCGTTGTCTGTTGCATTACCGGTACAGTTCCACTGCCTGCCACCATCGGCACCTGCACCAAAGTTGCTACCGCCGCCACCGCCGGAGTTGTGTGGATTACCGCCGCCGCCGCCATTGGTCAGTTTGGAACGCCCGCGGTTAAAAGTAGTTTCTGCAATACCTTCTCCTTTTCCGCCCCACTGTGCATTATTGGTAGCCCATGTGCCATCGCGGCAATCGCCATTGGAGGTGCTGACTGCTCCACCACGGAAGCCCATTCCTGAAACATCTATATCGGAGTTTAGCGTAAGCGTACCTGTTACCCACAGCGCCAGTACTCCACCTGTATCACCATCCCACGGCTGTGCAGTAAGAGGAGCAACAACCGTTACATCGGTATAACTGGGTACACGTATTATCTGCACCCTACCTGCGGGGTCAAAAATATTGGTAGTAGCTGCCAATATATTAATAGTGGTAGCATTAGGCACGGTGCTAATCGTAGCAAATTCGTACCTGCCTGCACTATTGTAAGCCGTAATCGTTCCAAAGTTAGGATTGGTAGCCGGTGCAGTGGCATCTATGGTTGCACCCTTCATCTGCATAATCAGTACGCGGTCGCCGGGGTTGAATCCTGCACTGCTATTAACCGTAAAACTTGTACGGGCTCCATTGATGGCTGTTACCCGAGCATAACGATTCACGATGCCGCCAATTTGCCCGGCAGGTAAACTACCGGTAAATATGCGCAGGTTACGCAGGGTAATATAGCTCTGGTTGGGGTTATTGATGCCGTGAACGTTATTATTGCTGTTGCTGGCGTCAAATACAAATTTGATATTATTGATAGCTTGCCCGCTGTTTGCCATGGCTAAGTCGTTGACAAATTGCGTATTACCTATCCATACGTCCACCAGATTGTTACCAACGGTTTGCGAACTGCCATCAGGGGCAGTGTAGGTTTGCGCTGTACCGGAGCGGTTTACTACCCACGTCAGGGTTTGTGTACCGGACTGGTTGGCGCTGGTAGTAGATGTACCATCCGGATGGGTAATAGAAAACTGGTTTCCGTTTACCAGATTGAATCGCAGGCGCGCCGTAGGTGCATGACGGGTCAGGTTTGCACCAAAACCATTACCTATCATCAACTCGGCTGCGTTAGTCGTATTTCCAATGGTGCGCGTACTGATTTCCGCTTGAATAATCACAAATGTTGGGGCAGTGGTAAAGTTGGTAGACTTAACGGCAAACACTCCGGAAGGAGGAGATGAACCTGTCGGGCCGCGCATAAAAGTAAATTCGCGGGAGGAACTGCTGAAAGTAAAGGTGTTGTTGTTATTGGAAAGAACAGGGTCGCCGGTGGCCTGTACCACATCAAATTGTCCGGTATAGTAATCCATGGTATTAAACCCTGCTACTGCATCATTTCTGGCCGTAGAAGTATAATCATATCGTGCATTGCGTCCGATAGATGAGCGGGTTACTTTGAGCGTACCTGTACCCGCTACTACAAAACGAGCATCATAAATTGTCAATACACCATCTACACGCAACTCGCCGGCAGGTGTCGTCATCGTCTTTGCATTTACCGCACCATTGGTACCATTAAAGAGGCCTAAATTGTAATAGTTTACGGCTCTTACATTTTGAGGCCCCGCGGCACGTATGTAATTAACTGCACTCAAGAAGTAATTCACATCAAACACGCCCGTGTTCATGGGCTGGGTCGCATTGGCGTACTCTAATGTGCCGCCTGCCTCTTTAGTATCGGGCGTTCCAAAGGGGCCGAAAGCGGGATGATGCCTGTACCATCGGTCTTGCCGCCAAGTAGAAGCCGCATTGACACCATCCAGCGTACCTGTAATGCGTACCAATGCCTGACTATTGACTATTGCACCTGCCCCGATGACTACATTGTTACCAAAATTCATGAACGTGCGGCTAAACAGGTTTTGGCTCGTAGCAAAAGTAGCTGCACCGGCATTGAAAGCCGTGGCGGTGGGGCCTGCGATTGAGATAATCCCCCCTTCAAATACCATGTTAGCAGCAGTCGTTACGGCTGTGCTTGTCCATGAGGCCAAAGAGTCCACACGAACCATGCCTTTAAAGTTGGTAATACCGCCGTCGTTATTGTCCACAAAACTTGCAGAACTTGAAATGCGCGTATTGCCATTAACGGTGAAGTTGTTGCCTTGTACTGTTAAGGTACGACCGGCATTGACCGTCAGATTGTTACAGGCAGCCGCAACATTGACCGTACAGTTGGCATTGATAATGACATTATCCGTTGCAGTTGGTACTCCCGCAGGAGTCCAGTTGGCTGCCACGCTCCAATTACCTGCCGTAGTGAAGGTTTTTTGCGCCCATAACATCGGCGCAAACAAGCATCCAAGGGTTAAAAATAAGATGTGAAGTAAAAGTGGCCTCATAATCAAGCAAGATTTATATGCGATATAACGCAAATCATGTTCTATTGTATCATTCCAAGAGGCCACGCGTGCATAAAATCATGTAACATTCATAGGCATTAATAAAAAAATAAGACACACTGAAAACGTATTGCGCATCCTTTCACCAAGGCGCAATTGATTAAAAACCTTATTTGTAAATGATTGGAGAAAATTGAATGCTGTAATAGGCAAGTTTATGAAATATGCGCTTATAAATTGCTTGCGTAATTTTTACAGGCACATTTTAATAAAAACATACAAACAATTGTCCATCTGACACATGTTAATTATGAGCAGCGATTAAAGCGCAGCACCCTGTTTACTGATATTTAACAGAGTAAAAATTGTACTTTATCAAGACAAGTTCATTGGGTCGGTGGCTGTTTCACCGGCGGCGTTTTCTTAAAAAACACCCCTAAAGCCATACCAATGACCAAGCCGATAGCAGCCGTTTTAATCCACTCGTCTAAGGCAATATCGGAGGCTGTGATATTATTTACCGCTTGCAGATTGCTTTCATATACTGCTTTGCCAAACTGCTCTACCATAACAGCCTGATTGCTTGTCATCCATTGGGTTAGATTGGCCTTATGCGCGGTCAGCATATCGGGCATGATGTAGGCCAGCAATGTATATACAAGTACGGCATAAAAAGCGGCGGCAAATACGGCGGTTAATGCCCCCAGAAACACCCCTTGCCAACCGTGCAACCAGCCTTCCATGTGTTTCATGCGGAAATACCACAGACCGCCCATCAGTACCATGGCATACAGCGGCATAAACATGAGTTTATACTGCCCGAAAGGATTTAACCCAAAAGCGTATAACAGTATCAAAAACAGGCAGATAACCAAGGCAGCAACAATACCTGTCAGCAATGCCGTTTGAAGAAGTTTTTGTTTCATGTGCAAAACTACATATTCTTTTGGGTTTGGTTTTTCTATCTTTGCCCGTATGGAATTACTTGCATCGCTTGCATTTATTGACTGGAATGCAGACCCTGAGATTTTTTCACTGGGGCCGTTTACTGTCCGTTGGTACGGACTTTTGTTTGCGCTGGGCTTTTTTGTAGGCCAATTTATCATGGCGCGCATCTATAAACTGGAAGGTAAACCCGAAGCCGACCTTGAAATGCTCATGCTCTACATGATTGTTTCTACGGTGGTAGGCGCACGACTGGGGCACTGTCTGTTTTACCAGCCCGACTACTACCTTGCCCACCCGATAGATATCCTCAAAGTATGGGAAGGCGGGCTTGCCAGCCACGGAGCAACCATCGGCATATTGCTTGGCCTGTGGCTCTATACCCGCAAGCGCCCCGACCAACCGTATATGTGGCTGCTCGACCGCATCGTGATTGTAGTAGCCCTCGGCGGCGGATTCATTCGCTTAGGCAACCTGATGAACTCAGAAATTATCGGCAGCCCGACCGATGTGCCTTGGGCTTTTATCTTCCACAAAGTAGATGAAGTACCGCGCCATCCGGCACAACTTTATGAGGCTATTTCCTGCTTCTTACTGTTTGCTGCACTCTATTACAGTTATAATCAAACCAAAGAAAAAACACCAACGGGCAGGCTGTTCGGACTGTTCGTATGGGTACTTTTCAGCCTGCGCATTGTGTACGAATTTTTCAAAGAGAACCAAGTACCGTTTGAAGATACACTGCCACTGAATATGGGGCAAATACTCAGCATCCCGCTTGTACTGATTGGATTGTGGATTTACATCCGTTCTTTCCAGTCCAAGCCTACTACTGCCTGAAATTGGCAAAACATTTGAACCTTAATTTTCACCAAACTTACTCTATCGTGAACATGAATCGTCTGATTAAAACCTTTTCAATCCTGACTTTCCTATTGGTCGCTGCCTTGTATGCACAGGCTCAATCCGTCAATATTACGCCGGAGCGCAAACGTGCCATAGACTCGCTGGCATTGGAAAAAGTACGCGACCTGAGCAAATACATCAGCATTATTGGCGATAAAGCCACATCAATGACAGAATCGCAGCGCGTAATTGAGCGCACAATGGAACTGTTTATGGAAGGTGCGCAAATGGGCGTGTCTTCGTTAAACCGCAAAGGGGTGCGGTATTATCCCGTACAAAAATACTTGGAACGCTTGCGTGCACTGAACTATCAACGCGTAAATATTGAGTGGTATAACATTCAGTATATCAGCGACTTGGTACAACAACCCGATGGCAGATTCGTAGGCGTTATCACCATCTATCAACGATTTGAAGGTGTAATGGAAGACGGTATGCGCTATGTGGACGTAACCAAAAAAGATATTACCGTTTACGTGGAGCGCAAGCAACAGCAAATCGGTGGCCGCCTGATAGGCTTCTGGGATGTTCTTCTGGGCGACATCAAGGTTACTGAAACCAAGCGCGGTTAATGATTACCCGTTTTGCGTTAATTTGCCTTATCGGGCTGATATTTGCCGGCAGCAATAGCCTCTATGCACAGAAAATTGCTGTCGGCGATATTACGGACTTGTACGCCGCCACCAAGCAGTTGTCGCAGTTTATCAAGCGTTTTAACAACGAAGAAGACCGCCAAGGGGTGGCCTACGACCCCAAAAGCAAGCTGTACCGCGAGCCTGAACAGCGCAAACAATACCTGAAATTGCTGTTTGATGAGCAAAGTATAGCCATTCCGCAAAGCCTCCGCACAAGTTTTATTGCCGATGTTACCCGAAACGAACACCCCGTATTCCTTGATTTTTTTGCAGGCGAATGGTTTGCAGAAGTGAAAGTAGCGGTCAGCTACAACGGAAAAGAGGAAGAGGCCGTTTTGTTCATGGAATTGGAAAAAGCCGGACAAGGCTACAAATGGGTGATAGACCGGGTGTACTTTCGCCCCTATGCTCCGTACATCAGGCACACAACCAAAAACCCTAACAACTTTCTCCATCCACAAAGCCATGAGTTGGGTTTTATGAACCTGAACAGAGTTTTTGAGTCGCCCGCAACAGCCGAGGATTACACGTCCAAAGACTACCATCCGCCCGAACATCTGGATATTTTCATGTACGATTTGCGGCGCGGAGTCATCAAGTTCATTACCGTTAATGACACCCGCTTCCATTTTTTCCAAATCAAAGGCTGGTATTTTGAGGTGGCCAATTTCAACCGTCCGGGGCTAAACAGCGGCTGGCTGATTAACAATCTGGTACAATTGCCGCCCGAACAAAAAAATGTGATGCTGAATTACATTTACCGCGAAAACCGATAGTTTCGCATCATGAGTACATCGGTTAAGGCATGGATTAGTGCATTTCGCCTGCGCACGTTGCCACTGGCACTGGCAAGCATTTTTTTGGGCAGTTGGCTTGCGGCAGCAGACAATGGCTTTCGCTGGGAAATATTAGGCTTGTGCGCACTCACGACTATTTTGTTGCAAATCCTTTCCAATTTGGCCAACGACTATGGCGACTCCATCCACGGTGCGGATTTGGTAAAAGAGCGCCAAGGCCCCTCGCGCGCGGTGCAGTCGGGCAAAATCAGCCTCGCCGACATGAAACTCGGCATGATAATTTGCGGTGTGCTGGCTTTTATTTCGGGTTTAACATTGCTTTACGTAGCCTTTGGCGACTTGCAACAGGCTTTCTGGATTTTTCTGCTGTTGGGGCTTGCCGCCATTGCAGCGGCTGTAACCTATACTGCCGGAGCAAAACCCTACGGCTATGCCGGCTTGGGTGATATTTCCGTACTGATTTTCTTCGGCTGGGTGGGCGTAATAGGCACTTACTACCTACACACCCTGCAATTCAATGCAATTTTGTTGCTGCCGGCTACGGCCTGCGGTCTGCTGGCAACAGCTGTGCTGAACATCAATAACATCCGCGACATAGCATCTGATACCAAAGCGGGCAAACGCTCCATTCCTGTGCGGCTGGGTGCAGACCGTGCCGTACTCTACCACTGGTTGCTGCTCTTCGGCGCAGTAGGCTGTGCGCTCATCTATGCCATCCTGCTCGGCAAAGGCTTCTATCCGTTGCTGTTTCTTGGGGCTGTGCCTGCGCTTGTGCGCAATGGTTTGGCAGTCAGTCAGTTGCGCAGAAACCCTGCTATTGATGCGTACCTGAAACAGATGGCACTCAGCACGCTGCTGTTTGTAACGATGCTGGGCATTGGGGTTTATCTGGCGGGGTAGCTTCGCTTTACGCTAAATCTTTTTCAAACAATCCTGTATCCATTGCTGCACCATTTGCAGCGCTTCGCCGGTGAGGTTAGGCAGTTTTTCAGGCGGATATTGTCGGTATTTTTCTAGAATGACCGATTGGACATGTTGTCTTTCCGGCTCAATCAGTGCACGCCGTTTGCGGTAATCAACGTTAATGTGTCTTTGCAACTCTTCTGCCTGCCACCACAGCGACCCATCGGGTGCGGCAGCGGGTGTCAGCAAATGTTCGGGCACTTGTGCGCCAAAGAAAAAAGGAATAAAAACAGATACACAAGGATTAGAAGTGCCTGTCAGCCATACAGTTGGCGACTTATCTGTACTGATTTCCGCAACCATGCTGCCAGTAGTGCGGCTGGGATTGAGCAAACCTGTGGCGTGCATACAAATATCTGCCGTTGTTGCTTTGGAAGGTTTAAACTGTGGATGCGGCAGATGATGCGTGGCCAAAAAATCAAAGCAGTGCGCTGCCGTAATCTGCCCTTGATGCGTTGCAAGTAATCCTGTTGTACACGCCTGACGCACTTTGCCCCTGCCAACCGTTGTATAAAGCCAATCACTGAAAGCGCGGCTGAAATCAAACGGCTGCCTGCCGTTCCACCAACCTTTGGCACGCGCAAAAGAGGCTGCCTGTTCACTTACCACATCAGCATCAGCCCCTATGCTCAGGCGGTTGGAAATGGTATGATACGCGCGAACTTGACCATACGCCCAGTGCCTGTCAGCGGTTTCCAGCACATAGGCTTCGCGGGCATCGGCAATCAGGAAGCTGTTGTGGTAATAAAACGACCGATTGCGATAGCCTCCGCAGGCATCCTGCCCGTATGTTTCCAACAGGTTAATGATGCAATGCAATGCTTCCCGCGCTGTTTTGGTTCGCTCCAATGCCAGCCGCAACATATCCATCCCCGTTAATCCCGTATTTTGTTTTTTGATTTTGACCCGTGTAAATACCGCCTCGTTGCCAATGGCTACTCCCCATTCATTCACGCCCATTTCTGCACCCCACATCTGAAACGGTCGGGAAAGAATACAGGCATAGGTTTCCGCTGCCTGCGGAATACCAATAAAGGTTGTTTGGCAGGTTTTACTCTGCCATGTTTGGCGTGGCAATAGGGTAATTGCCTGTGCCTCATCGGGTTCACGGTCGGAGTTTTTGGCCAAAACAGTGCTGCCGTTGGCAGTAACCGCAGGCAGCGCAACAAGGGTATCGCACATAATGAGGCATAATAAGAAAAATCAGCGAATTATCCGATGATATCTGCAATCATCAGCATTCTCAAACATTCAGATATAAATCCTCATTGTCGGGAATGCAGCACAAAAACTTGGCATAAGCAGTTAAGCAGATTAGAGCGCATAATTTCCAATCATTACCACAAGGGCACAGACCACAAGGGCACAGAACACAACAATTTTGTGTATTTGTTTTTTGTGGTGAAATAAAGACCAAAGATGTCGTTCGCTTTAAATTGCACAACTACATAACTAACCTTAAAACGATATAAATTCGCTGTATGATTCGCACAGAAGTTATTCATCAGGTTTTAGAAGATTTAAAACCCTATCATGCCACGCTGGTAGCCGTTACCAAAACGCGCCCACAGGAAGATTTGCAAGCCCTCTACGATTTCGGGTTGCGTATTTTTGGTGAAAACCGAGTGCAAGAAATGGTGCCTAAACACGAGGCACTGCCTGCCGATATTCAGTGGCACCTCATCGGGCATTTGCAAAGCAACAAGGTGAAATACATTGCGCCGTTTGTGGAGTTGATTCATTCGGTGGACAGTTTCAAACTATTGCAGGAAATTAACAAACAAGCAGCCAAGCACAACCGCACCATCGCCTGCCTGTTGCAAATGCACATTGCACAGGAAGAAACCAAATTCGGGTTAGACGAACGTGAACTGTTTGCCATGCTGGAATCGCCCGAACTACTGGAACTGGAAAATATCCGTATTGCAGGGCTGATGGGTATGGCTTCCAACACCGACGATATGGCACAAGTACGCCGCGAGTTTGCAGGTCTACGCGAAACTTTTGAAAAATTGCGTTCTTGGCTGCCCGATATACAGGTGCTGTCTATGGGCATGAGCAATGACTACCGCATTGCACTGGAAGAGGGCAGCAATATGGTGCGCATCGGCAGCAAATTGTTTGCATAAAGCAGTCGGCTAAGTAAGTGAACAGTTTAAAATGACCTTTCAAATTTACCACAAAGCCCGCTGAGTATTACGCCAATAGCACCGAGTGTTTTTATGATGAATCTGTTCTTTGTGTACACTGCAATTAAAACTTTGCGCACTCCGCGGTAAAAAAAACGCGTTAATCTGCTCACCTGCTTAAATGAGGGTTTTGCACATAACAACCCATCAGAGCACCACCAGTTTCACATCTATGTTGCCGCGGGTAGCTTTGGAATACGGACAGGTTGCATGGGCTTTATCTACAATTTCCTCGGCTTCTGCTTTACTCAAATGAGGCAAGGAAACATGAATCTCAGCCCCTAAGCCAAAGCCTCCTTCAATCTCATTACCAATGTGGACTTTAACGGTAACAGTAGCGTCTGCCATGTTTTTACCCTTGCCGGCAGCTTGCAAAGCACCGCCAAAGCAAGCAGCATAAGCGGCGGCAAATAATTGCTCGGGGTTGGTATAATTTCCTTTGGGGCCGCCCAAAGCTACGGGTTGGCGTACTTCAAGGTCTAAAACGCCGTCGTCGGATTTTACGTTTCCGGTGCGTGCACCTACGTTGGTTACCGATGCTGTGTAGTGTATTTTGTTGAGCATATTTGTTGCGGTTGAGCTTATCGTAAATGTAACAATTATCTCTCAATTTCACTACGCTTCGGGCACCGGAGGAATACCTGTTCCTTCCGGCACTTGTTCTATCAGTCGCGCGATTTCTTCTCTGATTTGCTCAACGGTATAACTGTCATCAAATACGATGGGCGGCTTAAACCGAACGGAAAGGGTTGTGCCACGTTTTTTGAGCTTCAATCCCTTTTTATCAAATGCCCGACGGAATCCGTTCAGCACTACCGGTACTACTATGGGTTTAAAGTCTTTGATAATGTGTGCCGTTCCTTTGCGCACAGGTGCATAGGGTTTTGTAGTGCCCTGCGGGAAGTTAATTACCCAGCCGTATTCCAATGCTTTTTTGATTTTTTCGGGCGCTTGCCTATCCGGGGCACGCTGTATGTCTTCGCCTTTGCTGCGCCATGAGCGGCGAACGGTTACGGCTCCGGCATAGGTGAAAACCTTTGGCAAAAATCCGCTTTCAAGCATGGTTTCTTCGGCAGCCACGTAAAAACTTTTTACTCTTGGCAGAAAAAAGTATATAGGAAAGCGAATAGAATCTTTCATCCGCCATTTGACGCTGCAAAAAATGTGGTACAACGCAATCACATCGGCATAGTATGTCTGGTGATTGGATATGAAAAGGACGTTCTTGTCGGGCAAATCCATCAGATATTCCGTTCCTTCTATCTTCAATTTGTTGATAATGTTCATGCGTGCATACGTACCTACTGCGAAAACGCTCAGCAGCGCACGTTTCAAAATCAGCCAGTTGCCGAAGGGGTCGCGCCGAAGAAACTTCAGCCGCGGCAACTTTACTTTTTTAGGATTCAGTATGCGAAGAGCCATCACAAATGCAGTTTAATTTTGTTGCGTTAAGGTTATGCCGTCATGAAAGATTTAACCTAATCTTCATCTACGCATAATTACAAAAAAAGCAGCTAATTCGCTATTCGCTGATAAAGGAAATGATGTCGGCAGGCATTTCATGTCCGCCTTCAAAATTAACTACCTGCGGACGCAAGCCAATACTTTCCAAAGCATGAAAATGTTTTTCGGCTTCACCTTCGGGAATCAGCTCATCGCGGTTGCCGTACACAAAAAACAATTCACGCGAGGGAATAGGTGTTTCGTGTACGTTTGACAGCACATCGGCGGGCATTTCTCCTGCCCACATAATCAGGCGATTATAGGGCACTTTGCTGTGTGCCAGCCAACGGCAAAGCGTGGCGCACCCTTGCGAAAAGCCCAACATGTACACCTTCGGTACATGTTGGAAATGCGGTTTGGCCGATTCCAGCGCATATACTGCCTGCAAATAGTGCATATTGTTGGCTATATCGTTCAGGCGGTCTTCACGGGTCATCCAAACTGCCCCTACCCTGCCCTCAAAGCCTTTCAGGTAGTGCTTGGAAAGCCCCTGCGGTGCTATGATGTAGTTGGTGGCAGAGTCTAAATGAGCAAATTTTCGGACAAAATAGGCGGCCAATTGCCCGTAGCCGTGCATAACCCACCAGATTTTCTCTGTCTGTGCCGAAAGTGTGCCCCACGTGTAGTAGCGGGCATTAAAATTGAAAACGGCATTGTGTTGTGCAATGTCTTCCATCGGCTTACAAACGCTCGCGCAGGGTTTTAGCCAACTCCTCGTAACCTGCTTTGCCTAACAAGGCAAACATATTGACCTTATAAGCCTCTACCCCGGGCTGGTCAAACGGATTGACACCCAGAATATAGCCGCTGATGGCACAGGCTTTTTCAAAGAAGTAGAACAACTGCCCGATATAGTACTCGCTGATGGTCGGAATTTCAATGACCAAATTAGGGACGTTGCCTTCTATGTGGGCAAGCAAGGTGCCTTTTTCAGCCATTTTATTAACGGTGTGCATGTCTTTCCCTGCCAAATAGTTGAGTTTATCCAAATCCTCGGCATCGGTCGGGATGATAACCTGACGGCGGGTTTTGGCAACGGAAATAACGGTTTCAAACAGGTTGCGCTCCCCGTCCTGAATCAGTTGCCCCATGGAGTGCAGGTCGGTTGTGAAGCCGACACCAACAGGCAATATTGCTTTCAGGTCTTTGCCTTCGCTTTCGCCGTAGAGTTGTTTCCACCACTCCACAAGGTATTGCAGGCGCGGGTGATAAGTTGCCAAAATTTCAATGTTTTTGCCGCGGCGATAGAGTGCATTGCGCACGGCCGCATACAGCGAAACGGGGTTTTGGTTCATATCGCTGTATTTTTGGGAATGTAATTCCATGTCGCGTGCGCCGGCCATCAGTTGGCGGATGTCAAAACCTGCCACGGCAATCGGCAGCAGCCCTACGGGGGTAAGCACCGAAAAGCGCCCCCCTACATCGGGCGGGATGGAGAAGGTTTGGTAGCCTTCCTGTGTCGCCATTTTGCGCAGTGCCCCCGACTCAGGGTCAGTAACGGCAATGATGCGCTCGCGTGCGCCTTCCTTGCCGTAGCGTTTTTCCAAATCCTGTTTCAGTAGGCGGAAGGCAATGGCAGGCTCGGTAGTTGTTCCCGACTTAGAAATTACGGCTACTGCATAGCTTTTATCTGCCAAAATATCCATCAGGTCGGCGTGGTAGTCGGCGCAAATATTCTGCCCGGCAAAAATTACCAGCGGGGCTTTGCGCTGCTCCTTGCTCAATAACGGGCTGAAATGGTGTGAAAGGGCATCAATCACTGCTTTGGCACCCAGATAAGAACCGCCTATGCCTACTACAACAAAAATATCGGCGATTTCCTGCATACGGCGGGCGGCAGCCTCTATTTCGCTAAGCAAATCCTCGCTTGTGCTGCTCGGCAGATTGACCCATCCCAAAAAATCGCTGCCTTTACCTGTTCGGTTGCGCAAGGCTTCGTGGTGTTGGTCTATTTCTGCCTGATAGCGGGAAATATCTTTATAGAGCAAAAACTCTAAGGTTTTGCTGATGTCAATTTTCAGTGGTTCCATTTCTTTGCGTTCAGTGTGCGCGGCAAAGATAAAATTTTCGTCCTAACTAAATCGGACGCGCATCAATACTGCACCTGAATTTCGCCTAAAAAGAAATTGCCGCGTACCTGTACAATACAAGGCGATTCGTTAGAAAGAGGCGCAGGTTTTCCCGTGAGCCTGTCTAACCAACTGCGGCGTTTATCCTTCACCTGAAACTCGCTCAACACAAGTTGAACAGCCCTTTGGATGGTGGGGACAGGCGGTAATAATATTTTCACGGCACTCAGCCCGCCCGTAATGACAATATCTAAGTGTTTACCTGCTATTGCTTCGTTGCGAAGGTCTATTGTCGTTTCGCTGAAATAGCTTTCAATGTGTATTCTGAATTGATTGCCAACGACTTGTGCAGTACGGAAATCAATTTTCTGCGTACCGAAAAGGGCGGTGCATTTCACGGGGCGCTCGTCCAGCACCGCTATTTCCTGCTTGTCATTGTTGAAAATGGTTTGCAGCATGCCGTTAGGCATCTGTGAGGAATTGGCAGGATAATCATAGGGCGTTTCCTGCACAAACTGCGGTTGCTGCTGTGCGGGCGGAAAAATTTTATGCCGAATAGCCTTCGGAAAATCGGAAAGCACAGGCTCTAAATCCTCAATACATTCGGCTTTCATGGCCTCCTGTAAACGCCTTTCGTATTCTCGCTCATCCAGATTTTGTTCGGCAAAGGCAGTTTGCAGTGCCTGAATGACTTCTTCCATTTTTTTGGGAAGCCCGTAAATGGTTTTAGTGGCTGTCGGCGTGTGTGAAGCAGGTCGGCTCATTTGACATGATGGTAACGGATTAAACAATCATACGCCAAAGCTGCCTTTTGGGTTTTGCTGCGCAAGATGCAAAAAAAGTAAGGGCGAATTTTTCCGCCCTTACTATCTGTACCAAGCAAGAACGACATACAAAAGCGCAAGAGGTTTGCAAAATGCTCGTGTAAATTACTGAAAAACAAGCATTTAAACCTGACTTTTTTTAGACCTGTCAGGGTTATGTATAACAGCATTGCCCGATAACAATACAGATTTTACATAGCACTAACATTTTCCCACAAAAATGTTAGTGCTGCTTTTTAATCTCCGTCAGCATTTTACAACAACTGAAAGAGTGTTTTAGAAAAAAATTGCAGCAAAAGCGGAACGTTTTGTCCTGCGGCGGTATTAAACCATATGAGAACGGAAAAAAACGCATCTTATTTCAATCAGGAAATCGCACAGGCGATTATTGAACAGATTCGCAGCACACGGTACAGCATTCGGGCGGCTGTTGCATGGATAACCGACCAGCAATTGGTTGCCGCACTATGTGCAAAAGCAGCGGAAGGAGTTGCCGTAGAAGTCATTCTTGCCAACGACCGGGAAAAAAATCAGTACGCTGCCGTTTCGCTCAAAAGCCTGATGCAACAAGGTGCAGAGGTGCACATGGTTGGAACGGATTATGAGGGTGGCAGATTGATGCACCACAAGTTTTGCGTGATAGACCGCCGCAAAGTGCTGACAGGTTCTTACAATTGGACAAACGGGGCACGCAGCAGTTTCATGGAAAATCTGGTCGTTATCAACGACGCAGATACGGCAATTGCCTACGAGCAGGAGTTTCTGCGTATCAAAAAGGGCGCAACGGAAAGCTATGCCGCCACTGACAGACCTTTTGCATGGCTGTACAGCGCTACACCACAAGTTGGGCAAGGGCAGGAAGTTAAAGTAGAGTGGTTGGTAAAAAATGCCGCCCAAGTGCGTTTGAACGGCAAGGCGGTAAATCCTGAAGATAGCTGCACATTCACCGCCGAATACCGTCGGGAGTTTGTGCTGGAAGCCGTCGGTAACGGTTACACGGTGCGCAAAACCTTGTCCGTAGAGTTGTTGCCGCCGCCATCGGTCAGCTTTCAGATTGATAAGCAGGCTATTCTGCAAGGCGAGGTTGTGCGCCTCAAATGGGAAACCACAGGTGCGGAAAAGGTATGGCTAACGGGCGAATTAGGGCAGGTAATCGCCCTCAATAGCCACGGCGAGATGGAACTTTCCCCTGTCCACGAAACACAGTTCACCCTGACAGCCGTCAACAAGGGCGGACAAACGCAAAGCAACCGCATGGTGCGGGTTTTTAAGCGCGTGGAAATCAGCCATATTCAAGTACCGATGCCGCAGGTGCATATTCGCACTGATGTGGGATACGATGTCATTCCGCTGCCTTCGCGCTTCAGCCTTGGTGCCAAAGAATTAGCACACATGTGGCGCGTGCCTTCCATTCGCCGCCTGTCTGCCATGCTCAAATCATTGACAAAATAATCAGAACATAACCCAAATCTAATATCCCCAAAGCCATGAAAAAGTTTCTTTTATTTGCCTCAGGTGCTAACCTTGAAATATTAAACCGTCCCGAATGCCGCAGCGATGAAGCGCGTTTTGTAGGTATTGGCGGTGCGGTAGTAGCCACTGCCTTCTTAGGTTGGCTATCGTCTGCCTATGCGCTGTACAGCATTTTTGAGTCTTACCCCATAGCCATTGCCGTAGGATTTGTGTGGGGTTGTGTGGTTTTCAACTTAGACCGCTTTATTGTTTCGGTCATGCGCAAGCGGACGTTTCGTCCTGCCAATGACAGCAGCGCGGCATTAGTTCGGATAGTGCTTGCACTTTTTTTGGGTTATGTGATTTCTTATCCGTTGAAACTCAAAGTGTTTGAGTCGGAAGTGGCTGCCGAAATGCAGGTAATGGCACAGGAGAAACAGGAAGGCTTCAAAGGTGCCATCACGGCAAAATACAGAGAGGAACTCAACAGACTGCAAGCCGAAAACGAAAAACAACAGGCTGAAATTGAGCAAGCCGAAGCCAACTACAAAGAACTGACCCGTATTTATCTGGCAGAAGCCGACGGCAGCGGGGGAACGGGGCGCTACGGTTGCGGACCGGTCTGCCGCGCCAAAAGAGCTGCCGCCGATGCGGCAGGTGCAGCGTTGCAAAAACTGCGTGCCCAAAATGACCCGAACATTGCTCGGAATCGCGCCCGTATCAATGAAATTATGGCACAGATAGAAAGAGAGGCAGAAACTTGGGGCAACGGCAACGGCATGGGATACAACGGACTGCTGGCACGCATAGAGGCAATGGAACGTCTTAAACAAAAGGAATCGGCTATCTGGTGGGCTTCGTGGCTGCTCGTAGCTCTGCTGATGACCATTGAAATCGCCCCCATTCTGATTAAAATGTTTTCGGCAGCCTGTTCTTACGATTTCCTGCTGGAAATGCACGAAAATCGCCTGTACGACCGTGTTAAATTAGCTATTGACCGTATGTACAACAACTGCCAACGTGAATACCAAATTTTGGTAACAGCCAATCAGAATATGGTAGAAACCGAACGTAAAGCAAATGAACAATTGAGCAGGATGATTGCGCAAACACAGTTGGAACTTGCACAGGAGCAGTTGCAGGAGTTTAAGCAAAGCGCTGCTGCTAAGATGATTAGTAACGTAAGGACGTAATTTTTTTCAATCAAACAGGGAACGTTTGCCGAACGGCGGTATTAAACCACAGGACACCAACGCCGAAAGTCCCTCAAAACAGGCAGCGGAAGCCGAAAAGCTGATAGAGTAGGCAGTTTTACAAAAGCCAATCAAAATGTATCAAACACTGAAAATCAAGTTTTTAATTATAGTCTTGCTATTTGCCGTACAGTCGGTTGCAACCGCGCAGCAAAGTATTACAGTAGTCAAATTGAGTAACGGCGGCAGATATTTGGAAACGAAAAAAGGATGGAGCATTACAGAGGCGTATTATGTCGGACCTTCGGGCACAAATGTACTGATACAAAGCATCAAAAAAGCTATTGAGTGGCATGATTTGAATCGTTCGCACCGGATGTCGTTTACCAAAGAAGTGAACCGTTTCAAAGTGCAAGATAAGTTCTCTTATGAGTTTCACGGGTATATAAGTCAGTTTGCCAATACGGCAAAGGTTATTTTTAAAGGTTATGCCGACGGCAGCAGCGATTGTATGATTGTGATTGACCAACACGGACATGAAGAAAATTTTATTACAATGTCCGGACGCAGCAATATGGAAGATTTTCTTAACATCCTGCAAGGCAAATCCGCCCGCCCCGAGATTGACAATATTTTCAGAAATTAGCGTTTAGAATGTAACCTGCTCATGATGACGGTTCGTATCCTTTGCCTGCTTGCCCTTTTCGGGATTGTTTTTGTCGGCGCGGCGCAAAAACCTCGCCGCCATGCGCTCATCATCGGCATTGACAAGTACAGACCCGAAGACAAGCAATTAGCCGCAAGCGGGCGGGGCTTCGGCGATTTGGACGGGGCGGTAAACGATGCCTTAGCGTTTCAGATGTTGCTCAAAGCCCGCTACGGTTTCCGCACCGCCGATATGCAAATCTTGCTCAACGGCGAGGCAACCGCCGAACGCATCCTCAAAGAGTTGCAGGCAGTTTTGCAGCGCGCCAAAGCGGGCGACCAAGTTATCATTTACTATGCGGGGCACGGTTCGCAGGTGAGCAATCCGCTTTCGCCCGAGCCTGACAAAATGGACGAAACCATTGTGCCTGCCGATGCTTGGCGCGGCAACTTAGACGGCAAACTCTACGACATCCGCGACAAGGAAATTGCCCGCATGGTGTATCCCGCCGCACAAGCGGGCGTACAGGTTACCGTTATTTTTGACAGTTGCCACAGCGGTTCGGTAACACGCGCCGCAGGGGGCAGCGTGGGCAAAATTCGCAAAGCAGCACCTTCGGGCGTGGTGTTGGAAGATGCCTCAGAGTCGCCGCCATTGGAAGCTGCGGGCGTGTTGGTACTCACCGCCGCACAGGATTTTCAGCCTGCACAAGAGTACTACGATGCCAAAGGCAACCCGCACGGGGCATTCACTTACGCGCTCATGCAAGCCATGCGCGAATCGGGCAGGCGCGAATCGGTACGGGAACTTTTCCTGCGCACCCGTGCCCGCCTGAAAGCCCTTGGTCTGAAACAAGAACCCGTGCTGCTGGGCAACGAACAGCGCCGCCGACAGCCGCTCATCGCCCCGCAGGCGACCGAAGGTACGGATGAAGAATCGCCGATTCTGGTAACCGTTGCCGCCAAAACCGATAAGGGCATTGTCATTGAGGGCGGTCCGGTGCTGGGTATTTACGAAAACACATTGCTCAAACCCTTTGGCAAACAGCCGTTGAGCCTGTCGGCAGAGCCGCGTTTGCGCGTCAAACAGTTGTTGGGGGGCAATCGCGCGCTTTGCGAGTTGGAACAAGGCGATGCGCGCCGCATTCAAATCGGCGATGCGTGGGAGGCGGTCAGCCGCACAGTGCCCGAGCGCAGCCGTTTGCGCCTCTGCTTACCCCTGATTGCCCGAGATGCCGAGCAATTGGCAAAAGAGGCAGCCGACTTTTCCCGACGGGCTGCCCTGTACAACATCCAATTTTCGGAAAGCAGCCAAGCGCCTTTTGCCGTGCTGTATCGCAACCAAACGTGGCAGTTGCAGGATGCGGCGGGCAACGTGCTTGCGCAAGAGGCAGCCTTAGACCGCCTTACTTTGGAAGGGGCAGCAGGCAGTGCTGTTTATTGGCTCTTGCCCCTGCCGCAAACCGCAGCGGAAAAGCTGCAAAAAGATGTCAATCAACACGTCATACGATTTGCCGATGAGCAAACGGCTGACTATGTGTTGGGGGGATTCTATCACAACGGCGAACTTCGCTACGGTTGGTTGCGCCAAGCCGCAGGGGCAGACACAAGCCCCATGCCGAAGACCTCCGCCCTGATAGGATTGCAAGAAGCCAATTTCAACAAAACGCTGGGCGATTATTTGGTTCAGTTGGCGCGCATCAAAAACCTGTTGACCATAGAAAACCCGCCGGAAGATCATCCGTTCCCTTATCGGTTGGTATTGGTTAATGCCCAAACGGGGCAAATCCACCGAAGCGATACGTTGCGTACAGGGCAAACCTTTGGGCTGCGGCTGCAATTGGATACGGTTGCGGCTGCTTCGTGGAGCGGCAGGCGGTCGTGGGTGTATGTGTTTGTCTTGGACAGCGAAGGCAACACATCGCTGCTGTATCCGCGCAGCGGCAATGTGGAAAACTTTCTGCCTGCTGCGGACGAACACCCCGAAAGCATTGCTTTGGGTTCGGAGCGGCTGTTGCGCATCACGCCGCCCTTCGGTGCGGATACTTACATCACCCTGCTGACGCACGAACCGCTGCCCGACCCGTTTTTGCTACAACAAAAAGGCGTACAGACACGCGCCGCCGAGCATCCGCTGTCAGATTTGCTGCTGGGCAGTTCCGAAACGCGGTCAGCATCTCTGACTGGCAGTTGGCAAATCCGGCGGCAGGTGTTTGTAAGTATGGGGCAGTAGTGTGTGTAAAATGAATTACGTCAGGGTTAAAGGACGCAGCGCACTGCATCCTCGATGTTTCTATCCCTTCCGCTGCCTTGCCTTGGCGATGGTCATTTTCAGGTAGCGTTCCGCATCGCGGCGGGCGGTGGCTTTTTCCGATTTGCGTTGCAGGACGGCAAGAATCTGCTCATCGGTTCTGCCCTGTTCAATCAGAAAACAAGCCAAAGCAAAGTCATATGTGCTGCGGTCGCGACTTTGCCGCTTGCCACCGTCAGTAAATTTCCAATATACCCAATTCCTCATCTGCCATGAAAGCCGCAATGACTGCTTGTTTTTCTATCAGCATTCGGCAGAGGAAGGCTGTACTTTGATTGCCGGTGCGCAGCAGCAATACCTTACCTTGGGCGGATAGCCGTATAGAACGACAAAGTCCTGAAAATCCGCATCATTGGTATACAAAAGCGTAAGTGGTTTGCAAAAATGCTTTTTGTAAGTTATTGAAAAACAACTACTTAAACCTGACAGGTTTTGAAAACCTTTCAGGTTTGAGTATAACAATTGTGAATGCGCCTTTCTTTGCCCATTGCCAAATAGCCAAGTCTGCGGCACTGTTGCCTAATCCGATGCCGCTCACATGCTTCACCTCTGCATAATGCGCAACTGTCCTCTGGGCCAGAATGTTTTTCAAAGCCAAAGCTTGCCCGCTCCGGCTTGTTGGGAAAGGCATCAGGCAATAGTAAAAAGCGTATAAAGGCGTGTATAATTATTTGAGGTTTGCTTGTAAATTACTGATTATCAAATATTTAATTGTTAATTTTGATCAATTGAGTTACTCAATAAAATATTTCGTAATTTTGATAAAAAAATCAGTAAAACTACATCATACAGAAAAGTTGCGTGATTAATATTGCCATAAAAAAGCGCCGTCCAGCGAAACCGCATGGCAGGGAACACCCAATTCTGCTGCCTCCCGTTTGAGTTGGCGCGCCGTGCGGATGCTGTTGCTGCCGTCTAACACCACGTGCCGAATCTTGTGCAATTGCTCCTTGGAAATCGTTTGCAAGCTGCGCAAGGCATTATTGGCTATCAGCAATACATCACACGGAGGCATAGGGAGCTTACGAACACGCTGCCGTAGGTAAAATACCGTAATGCCGTTTTTTCTGTAAAGAAATCCGCCCGACAATCTGCGCATAGCAACAAGCGTATCCGCATTGCCCAGCGTTGCAACAGGCATGTTTTCCCAATTGATGCCTCTTTTGAGCAAAAAATCGGCAAAAGCATAGCGGATTTGCTGCGGCTGTGCCAACAAACTGCTGTCTGCCTGTAACAGACTTTGCCCCTGCCCTATCCATAAAACAGACGAATGTCGGGCTGTATGAAAAACCGCCAGCAAACGCTCATTCTCCTGTCGCTGCATCAGCGTAGCAATGCTTATGACAAGTGCACATGTAAAAGCTGCTGCGAGCCAAAATTGCTTTCTGACAACAAAAAATACTGTGATGGAAATAATTGCACCATAAATAGCCATCAATTCTGCCTGATTGATGTACAATGTTTGGGTTGCCGAAAACGGCAGCGATTCTACCATGAAAGCCAAATAATTATTCAACCAAGCCAACCATTTGAGCATCCATCCCAACAATTCTGCTAAAAAATTATTCCAAGAAAAAGCCAATACTGCCAGCCCGCCACTCAAAATAAAAAAAGCTAACGGAATGGCAAACAGATTGGACAGCAGGAAGTAATTGGGAAACTGATGGAAATAGTATATCCCCAGAGGAAAGGTAGCCAATTGCGCCGCCACCGATACACACGTAATTTGCCAGATTCTATCCGTCAGCCAATAACGGGACTCCCAAAGGCGATAAAAGCGCGGGTAAAAGTACATGATACCGGCCACAGCGGCATAAGACAACTGAAAACCGACCTGAAACAACATCAGCGGGTCATATGCCAGCAAAATAACGGCAGAGAGCGCCAGCGTATTGAACGAGGAATTGCGCCGCCCGAACAGCAACTGCCCTACATTGAGCAGCGAAAACATCAGCGCCGCCCGCATGACCGAAGGAGAAAGCCCTGTAATGAGCGCATAGCTCCACAGCACAAGCAATACAATACCCGCAAAAGCATATTTACCTTGCGGATGGTTTTGCAATGGCTTCAATACAAAGCTAAGAATGGTGAACAGAATACCCACGTGCAGTCCGGAAACTGCCAGCACGTGCATAATACCCGTAGCCGCATAGGCTCGCAGCAATGTCTCATCCAACTCATCTTTCAGGCCGATAATGAGTGCCGATGCCAGCCCTGCTTCCATAGGGCTGTTCATGGCCTGTTCCAGCGTGTGGTCTGCCCATTTTTGTATGCGCAGCGCTAAACCACGCAGACTGAATGGTGGCTCATAGGGCAGCAACTGCCATTGACCTGCTTTTACAAAGTGCTGATAAGCAATGCCTTTGTTGCGCATCAGTTGCCTGTAATCAAAACCGTCAGGATTTTTAGGCGGCTCAATCGGTTGCGGCGCACCTATAATGAGCAATCGGTTGCCGTAACCTGAAAGCACCGCGTTGGCGCTGTCGGCCTGTACAGAAAGTTGCACTTTGGCATTGGCAGGCAACCATCCACTGTCGGTTTTTACGCGCACCAACTGCACTGTCAAGTTGCTGTTGCCTTTGGTGTTTGGCTTCACGGGAGAAATAATATCTGCCTCATAGGCCTTCACAAGGCTGTCCGGCACGTGTAGGCTCATGCGCTCGCGTGGCTCAACTTGCCACATGCGCAGTGCACCGAAGCTAAAAAAGGCTATATAAACACTTACCGTCGCCCCTATATAAAACAGGTTGGCTGCACGCGCACGACGCATAACCAACCTGTAACACCATAAATATGCAATAACGGCTGTGGCAAAAGTACCGGCATACCATATACCCGCAGGCATATATCGGGCACATATGATGCCTGCAATCACAAGCAATGCCACCCGTAGAAAAGGCAGGCTTTCCCAGTTGCTTTTAAATACCATTCGCCGTGGAGAGTGAATGGCTAAAATTAAGCAATGGTAAAAATATTTTTATGCTGTGGCTTCTAAATTTGTCATTCGGCCGTTTTCGTCAAATTTGGCAACAATGCTCACATCGTTTTTAAGCGCTGTAACCGTATCGCCGTCTTCGCCGTATTCCAGTCCTTTGGCTACCAAATATTGCAGGAATGCACTGCGCTGATTCATCGGGAACAGGTTGCAAATAGCAGGAAAGATATCCGGTATAGCGCCAAGGTCTTCTTTGGTTCTGTTGGGCACTCTGGCGTTGTAAACGGTCAGCAACAGTGCAGTATCTCCCAAATCGGCAATGAAATAGCCCGTCGCTTTAAACATTCCCGAAGCTATCAAACCTAATTTATGCACATCGTTTTCGGTAGCTTGGAAGCCGTGATAACGCAGGAAATCGTTGTTATAACGCTCGCCGTATTCTTTCAACTGTCGAGCATGAGACAGCACCGCTTCGGGAAAATTGCCGGCAGGATTTGCCCATGCATACAGCCACGCCTGAGAATCAGGAATGTAGGTACCTATTACTTGGATAGGACATACCAGATTGCTGCCGAAAATAACATGCGAACCCTCTACGTTAATATGCCATGGCTGATTGCCAATGATTTGATAAAAAGCGGTTTGTTTTTCAAGTGCAATCGCGCCGTAGCGCTCTATCAGTTCCTGCTCGGTTTGGCAGGGTGCTGTATGCAACGATGTGTTTACTGTCATTTTTGTACAAAGTTAATCGCTGCTTTTGGGCAGCATCAGACCGCAAAGCTATTGGTTTCTTGCCGATTTCCGCGTTGTTGGCAGCTACATTCTGTCTGCAAGAATCCTCTTCCACCTATTCAGCAGCAAGCGTATTTTATCGGAGGTTTGCAGTGGGCAAAGAACTCCTCAAAGGCCGGCAGTCGCATGAAAACGGAGTTGTTCAATTTGTGATAGCCATTCCCGAAAATGCTGACAATATTTTTGGGCTGCTTCCAAATAATCAATACCGGGTAAAATTGCTCCAACCGACACCTTGTTTCCTTCATATTCAGGTATCAATCGGATAATGTGCTTTGACGGTGCCGTTTCCTTCCCTTCATTCACCAATTCAGGATTGCCCTCATACTGCGCTACAACTGCTTTCAACTGTTCAATTGCATCCCGTTTATCAGGGTATTCCAACAGCAGTGAATCAGGATTAGCCAGCAGCAGCGATTCAAATTCATGCAATTGGATATAGGGAATAAACTTGCGATAGCCAAGGTCTTGCTTTAAGGCATTCTCCAAAAAAGCGACTTTTTGGTATGGGTCTGTTATGTGCTGTGCTTGTTGAAATCCGGGAAAATCATCAGAAAGCGCATACAGGTCAAACATGGTAGAAAAGTATGGCTCTCCACTTTTTTCCTCTTTTATCCATCGCATTATATCGGCTTTGACGCGTTGATAATCCAACGATCCGCCTCTGAATATTTTATGCCGGTTACGGGATGTTTTTACACAACGACTCTCAATAAAAATACCCTTGGGGTTAAAATGTGGATTCAATACCTGCCGACAGAATTCCATTTCGGTTTGTCCTTCGGCAACGATATTTACGCGAATAACGTTCATCAAGGCTGCCCTCCTATCACGTTTTTCTCCCAAAGCTCGCTAAGGCTGTAATTTCCCAGCCATTCGGCTAATTCAACAGCATTTTTCCGATGAAACGTAGTTGCATGTGTTTGGCGATTTTGTTCTACAATAACAATATCGCTGAGTTCAAACTCATCTACCAATCGCGGAGATTGTGTGGCTATGATAATTTGCGCATGCACCGAAGCCGCTTTTATCATACCTGCCAAATAGCTGATAGCAGATGGGTGAAGCCCTAATTCCGGTTCATCTAAAATGATTACTTGGGGTAAAAGCCGGATGGGTTGCAGCAATAAAGCAGCCAGACACATAAATCGCAAGGAACCGTCTGATAACTGATGCGGGCCGAAAAGATGCTCCTGATAACTACTGTCGCGCCAATTGAGCGCTATGTACTTGTCATTTAAACTGCCGGGGCGCAGGTCAAAATCGCCAAACTGTGGCATAACTTTTTGCACATAACGTACAACTTTCCGATAGTACGGAAACATTTCAGCATCTTCTTTGAGACGGTAGAGGAAGGCGGCCAAATTGCCTGCGTCGCTGTACAGATACTGATTATCCTCAATATAGCCTCTTCCTCGCACGCGAGCAGAGGCCGAAGTATCATGAAAATGATACACTTTACAGTTTCTCAGCAACCGCAACACGGTTGCGGCTGTTTGCCTGTCAGCCTGTTTAGCATCTTTCCCCGTAGCGATTTGTAAAATATCGGATTCTCTAACGCCCGGATTAAGTGTCAGGACAAACGGCTTCTCGGAATTATGTTTTTGGTAGCGGATTTGCTCTTCTGCAAAAATCAGAATATCCCCGGCAGCATGGGTAAGTCTGAATAGGTACTCATCTTTCGCCTGTTCATCTTCAAAAGTAAGGCAAGCACTGATTTCGCGCGTATGTTTTGTGCCAAAGTAAAGAAATGATTCTGCATATCCTCGCTCGGCAATATAGGACTGCAAGGCTCCTGTCATCATGTAGTTCAACATGCTGAAAAAGGAAACTAAGTTGCTTTTGCCTACGCCATTCGCACCCAACAACACCGTTATATCGCCAAAATCTATGGTTGCTCCATGCCTGTTGTCAAAAGATTTGTAGCCTTTTAAACTGATAGATTTTAATTTCATCGCATACTTTCTTTGACTCAAAACAAACTTATACATTTTTATCCGCACAAAAAAGCCTGCACTCGGCAGAGGCAGGCTTCCGTAAATAAGGGTAAATACAACGCAAAAAACAGTCGCTTAGTCCACGTTATCGTGCAAAAATCGGTTATTGCCGAGCATGTGGTCGCCATCGGTGATGTTCATCCGTGAAACCGGATTGACCGAAGAATGGTCTACATCGTTGAGTTTAACATTGCGGCGCAGATAAGCCGGTATATCTTTTTTTTCGTTCAATTCCTGATTGCTCAGTTCGTGAATGGATTTGGCGCTTTCCACACGCTGCAAGCGCGATTTATATTGCTCTTCCAACAGGCGACGACGCAGTTCTTCGTCCGATTCCAACGCCATTGGCGGCGGCAACTCCTCCCCGTCTAAGCGATAAACTACTTTTTCGGGAGCTTTGGGCTGTACCGTTTTCATGGGTTTAGGCTGTGGAGCAATCACATCCTCGTCTTTATCAAAGAAATCGGCTTCGTTGTCAAAAATAAGCGGTACTTTTTTGTTCAATTCCTTGGCAGGATTCTGGATGCGCTTGCTTGTTGCCAAGTCATAAACGGCGCGTTGCTCAGGTTCGTGATGTTCTTGGAAACCGGTAGCAATAACCGTAACGCTGATGGCTTTGCCTAATGCCTCATCTACTGCCTGTCCGAAGATAATTTCGGCATTTTCGCCGGCCTGCTCCTGCACGTACTGCGTAATTTCTTCCAACTCCTCGAATTGGAAAGTATCCTCATCGCCCACCATGATGCTGAGCAGAATATATTTTGCCCCGAAAATATCCGTATCGTTCAGCAGTGGCGAGGTGATGGCTGCCTCTACGGCACGGCGGGCGCGGTTGTCGCCTTCGGCACTTGCAGAACCCATCACGGCAACGCCCGAGTCTTTCATTACCGTGCGCACGTCTTCAAAGTCCACGTTGATAATCCCCGGCACGGTGATAATTTCGGCAATGGACTTAGCCGCTTTGGTCAGTACGTTATCGGCCTGATTAAACGCATCGCGCATGGTGGTATTGCCGTAAATCTCGCGCAGTTTGTTGTTCAGAATCACAATAACCGTATCGCAATGCTTGCGCAGTTCGGCAATGCCTTGCTCAGCGCGGGCTTGCTTGGGCTTGCCCTCAAACTGGAAAGGCGCGGTAACAATGCCAACCGTAAGAATGCCCATTTCCTTGGCAATTTCAGCAATAACGGGGGCAGCACCCGTACCCGTTCCGCCGCCCATGCCGGCAGTGATAAACACCATTTTGGTGTTACCCGTCAGCATCTTGCGGATTTCTTCTTTGCTTTCAATGGCAGAATTGCGCCCTTTTTCGGGATTTGCTCCCGCACCCAGTCCAGCGGTCAAGTTAGCGCCCAACTGTACCTTATTGGGTACGGGGCTGAGTTGCAACGCCTGAATGTCTGTATTGCAAACGTAGAAATCTACGCCGCGAATACCCTGACGATACATGTGGTTTACCGCATTGCTGCCGCCACCGCCCACACCGATTACCTTAATAATGGAATCGTTATTGGTGAGCATATCAAATTCATATCTGAGTTCTTTCATAGTTGTATGTCGTTTGGTGTGAAAGGCTGGGATTAATATTTACCGTCATCAAAGTCATCAATCAGTAAGTCTTTGGTTTTCTGAAGGATGTCTCTGAAGAAACTGGAAGCGGAAGGGCGGCTGCTGCCACTGCCGTAAGAGTAGCCTTCCACACCGCTGATTTTCGGGCTCTTCAGATAGTTGTCTTCGCGCTCGTCTATGGTCATAAAGCCTGCCAGCACCAAACCGACGGAGGTGGCAAACATCGGGCTTTTTACATTTTCGTGTTTGCTCTTGCCGAGGTGTTCGTTCGGATAGCCGATGCGTGTGTCTAAGCCCGTTTTCAGCGAAAACAGTTCGCGGATGCCTTGCAACATGGCGCCGCCGCCTGTCAGCACGATGCCCCCTGCCAACTTGTTGGCATAGCCCGAACGGACAATTTCCAGATAAACCATTTCCACGATTTCCTCTACGCGGGCTTCAATAATCCGTGCCAGATTTTTCACCGAAATTTCTTTTGCCGGACGGTCGCGCAGCCCCGGGATAGACACCATCACGTTTTCAGGCGTAGCAGCAGGCAGCGAAGAACCAAAGAACACTTTGAGTTGCTCTGCCTGACTTTCCAAAACCGAACAGCCCTGCTTAATGTCGCTGGTGATAATTTCGCCGCCAAACGGAATGACAGCAGTGTGGCGGATGATGCCGTCGTGGAAAATGGCAATGTCGGTAGTGCCGCCGCCAATGTCCACAATGGCAATGCCCGCTTCTTTTTCCTCTTCGCTCAAAACGGCAAGGCTGGATGCCAATGGCTCTAAGATAATGTTTTCAATCTGCAAGCCGGCACGCTCTACGGCGCGTTTGATGTTTTTCACCGCATTGGTTTGCGCCGTGATGATGTGGAAATCGGCTTCCAACTTCACCCCTGCCATGCCTACGGGGTCTTTGATGTTTTCCTCGTAATCAACCGTATAGTGTTGCGGCATCACGTGGATAATTTCGCTGCCCGGCGTGGTTACGGTGCGGTACATGTCGTTGGTGAGCCGGTTTACGTCTTCAATGGTAATCTCATCGTCGTTGCGGCTGCGGGTAATGCTGCCTCGATGCAAGTAGCTGCGGATGTGCTTGCCTGCAATACCCACGTTTACCACGCGGATTTCAATACCCGAAGTTTTTTCTGCCTCTGCAATGGCTTCCGTAATGCTGACGGTCGTTTTGCTGATGTTGGATACCACGCCGTCTTTCACGCCTTGCGATTCGGCTTTACCCATTCCGATAATTTCCAATTTGCCGAAATTGTCTAAACGACCGACGATGGCGCATATCTTGGTCGTTCCGATATCCAATCCGACGATGATTTTGTCGTTCATAATGGTAGATGTTTATTAATATTTTTCACGCGTTCAATTTTGGGTTACTCGCAGACAATTTGGTTGTTGAAGCCCACCTTCACTTTTCGGTATGCCGTCCAGCCTTTGGCAGGGACAATTTTTTCGTAGAAAAGTGCCAACCGTCGGAATTTCTTCTCCACATCAACGGGTTCGCCAAACTCAATCAACTGTTCGCCTACGGTCGGGTAAAAGGTTAAGTGTAAGTCTTTGTCAATATCAATTTGTGCAATTTGTGCTTTCCAGAAAGGGTCTTTATCAATGAAATTCAGCACTTCCAGCAGTGCTTTGCCGTAGGGCTGCACCAGCGTATCCAAATTTGAGAGAGAGTCTGTGCCTTCGCCGGTTACAATAGGCACGCGAGCAGTGAACTTATCCGAAGTAGGAATCATTTTGCCCTCGTCGGAAATGTAGTAACTGCCGCCTTTGTTGCGCATCACGCGGGCAACGGGCTTGCGCTGGGTAACGTTGATAACCAGCGTGCCTTTCAGGTCGCGGGAAACCTGACAGTCTTCCACGAAGTTGTATTGCCTGATGCGGTTTTCTAATGCTACCAAGTTGATAGCACCCGGTTCGGTTGCCAACGAATCGCCGCGGCGGAAGTCGTTCACAATTGCTTCTATATCGCTTTCGGTGAGCAGTTGCCCTTCTTCGGCATAATTTAGCTGAATGAGTACCTGCCCGTTGGATACGCGGGCGTAATGCCTGCCCGCAAAGCCGACAGCTGCAAAAATGGCAATGGCTGTCAGTAAAATTTTTGCCCGTTTTTTGAGTCTGAATCTGCGCATCGGTCAAACGGTTTTAAGGGTGAATGTCTCTGTTATTTGCGGCACAAATCGGTCAATATCGCCTGCCCCGACCGTTGCCAGCAAGTCAATATCCAATTGCCGAAGCATCGGCAGCAGTTCCTGTTCGGTTATCAAATGTTTGTCTTGTACGGTGGCACGACGGAAAATCAGTTCCGATGTTACGCCTTCCATCGGCAGCTCTCGCGCCGGATAAATCGGCAGCAAGATGAGGCGGTCTGCACGGCTCAAACTTTCCGAAAAACCCGCTGCAAAGTCGCGGGTACGCGAAAACAAATGCGGCTGAAACACGACCGTCAAATGGCGGTTCGGGTAGCGCATTCGCATGGCGGCAATAAACGCATCTATTTCGGTCGGATGGTGAGCGTAGTCGTCCACATACACCAACTCATCGGTTTCTATGCAAATTTCAAAGCGACGCTTCACGCCTTTGTAAGTTGCCAAAGCCTCGCGAAGGCTTTCGGGCGCAATTTGTGCCACTTTCCAAGCCAGCGTAAGAGCCGCCAGTGCGTTATTGAGGCTGTGCATTCCCGGAACGGCAAGCACGGCATCTTTCAGCATCGTTTTGCCGCGAACCACCCAATCAAAAACGGTGCGCCCGTTCACAACGCGGATATTTTCCGCCCATACGTCCAAACCTGCGGCAGATTGTGCGTCGTATCGCCAAACTTCCGCATTTGCAAAGTCGGCTTGGCGCACTTGTGCCAAGCGGTGCAGCAACAGGAACGATTTTACCTGTTTGCCAAAGTCGGTAAAACTTTCCCGCAATCGGTCGGCTTCGCCGTAGATGTCCAAATGGTCGGCATCGGTAGAGGTGATGACAGCCGCCAAGGGTTGCAGGTGCAGAAACGAACGGTCGTATTCGTCGGCTTCTACCACTGCCCAAGCCTGTGCTGCCTCCCCGCGATTGAGCAGGAAATTGGTTTGGTAGTTTTGCGTGATGCCGCCCAAAAACGCCGCGCAGTCCGTGCCGCTGTGGTGTATCAGGTGCGCCAAAGTGCTGCTTGTGCTGGTTTTTCCGTGCGTTCCCGCTACGGCAAGGCAGCGCATGGCATTGGCAATCAGTCCCAATACGGCAGCGCGTTTGCGGCAGTCAAAACCGTTGGCAATCAGGTAGTTCAGCTCGCGATGGTCTTTCGGAACGGCGGGCGTGTAAACCACCAAAGTTGCCTTCGGATTTTCAAGGAACGGCGCGGGAATCAGTGCGACATCGTCCGTAAAGTGTATGTCCATGCCTTCGGATTGCAAGGCAGCCGTCAGCGGGGTAGCGGTGCGGTCATAGCCGGCAACCTCATAGCCGTTGGCTTTGCACCAACGCGCCAAGTTGCTCATCCCGATGCCGCCGATACCGACGAAATACACAAAACGAATGTTCGCTAACACCTTTTTTTACGCTTTATCAATTTCACTTACAATTACTTCTGCGATTTGCGCCGCCGCATCGGGTCGGGCAAATGCGCGAATGGAATTTTTTAATGCCGCCTGTTTGGCTTCATCTGCCAGCAGTTGCATGAGCATATCGCCCAGCAGTGCCTCCGCCTCGCTGTCTTTGACCATCAGTGCCGCGCCTTTTTCTGCCAAGGCAAGGGCATTTTTGGTCTGATGGTCTTCCGCCACGTTGGGCGAAGGAATCAGGATGCAGGGCTTTTGCGCCACGCAAATTTCCGATACCGAAAGCGCGCCCGCACGCGAAACAACCACGTCGGCAAGGGCATAGGCATAGTGCATTTCATACACAAAGTCGCTGATATACAGCCCCTTTTGCGGCGGAAACAACGCCCGCAGCGCGTCGTAGTAGCCTTTGCCCGTTTGCCAAATGAGCTGATAGCCGCCATCCAACAGCCGAAGGGCTTCTTTCTGTATGCAGCGGTTCACGGTGCGTGCGCCAAGGCTTCCGCCAAGCACCAGCACGGTTTTTCTGTCGGCAGCCAGCCCGAAATGCGCCGCCGCCTTTTCGCGCAAGCCCTCCAAGTGCTGAATATCTTGCCGCACGGGGTTGCCCGTCAGCACGATGCGCTCCTTGGGGAAAAATTTCTCCATGCCCGGATAGGCTACGCAAATTTTCCGTGCATACTTTGCCAGCAACTTGTTGGTCAGCCCCGCAAAGGCGTTTTGCTCTTGCAGGAAAATCGGTACGTTGTTCCAAGCCGCTACCTGCCCGATAGCCCCGCTGGCATAGCCTCCCACGCCGATAACGGCATCGGGGCGAAACTCGCGCAAGATTCGGCGGGCTTTCCAAAGGCTTGCCGCCAAGCGGAAAGGGAAAGTCAAATTGGCTTTCCACTGCCCGCGCTGCAAGCCGCGAATCGGCAGCCCGACGATGGTATAGCCTGCCTTCGGCACTTTTTCCATTTCCATTTTGCCCTCTGCACCCACGAAAAGCAGTTGCAGGTCGGGTATGCGTTGCTGCAAAGCCTGCGCAATGGCAATCGCCGGATAAATATGTCCGCCGGTACCTCCTCCGCTGATGATGACTTTTTGCAACTGCATATTTTTCAACACTAATTTTTCAATGACAAATAACCAACTCTCCCCTATTGAAACCTCAACCTCGCCTGACGCACTTCCAGCGGTTTAATGGTGCGCACACCACGGCTCACGCTGATAATCACACCGATAGATACGCCCGTGAATAACATGGACGTTCCGCCCATGCTAATCAGCGGCAACGGCAAGCCCGTAATAGGCACTATACCCACGGCAACACCCATATTGACCAATGCCTGCACGACCAAACTGAAACTCAAACCTGCTGAAAGCAATCCTCCGAATGCCAATTCACTGTTGGCAGCCGCCAACATTCCACGATAGAGCAAGGTCAGGTACAGCCCAATGACCACTGCCGCACCGATGAATCCGTATTCTTCTACCAAAATGGCAAAAATGAAGTCCGAATAAGGGTGCGGAATGTAGTTGCGCTGGGTGCTTTGCCCGGGTCCCTTGCCGATGAATCCTCCCGTAGCAATGGCAATATGCGATTGCTCGGCTTGGAAAGGCATATCATCTAAGTTAAAAAATGCCTGAATCCGATTTTTGGCAGTTTCGCCGCGCTGACCGACGGCTACGGCAAACATACCCGCCAGCAAACCAACGATGAGCAAAGAGGTCAGGTAGCGGGAAGGCACACGCCCGATGAACATCAGCAGCATACAGGTTGCAAAGAGCAACACCGCCCCCGAAAGGTCGGAAAGCCCGATGAGTCCGCAAATCACGCCGCACCATATTAATATAGGTGTAAAAGCCCGTTGCGTATCGGTGCGCAGAGCATTTTGACGCTTTGCCAGCATACTTGCCACATTGACAATAAGGGCAAACTTTGCCAAGTCGGAAGGCTGAAAGGTTTGGTTGAAATACGGAATCGTAATCCAGCGGGTCGCATCGTTGAGCGTAACGCCGTAGCGCCACGTGACCAACAGCAGCGGCACGGAAAGCAGCAGCGCAAACCGCGACAGGCGCGAATAGACGCGGTAATCTATGCGGCTGCAAAACCACATGGCAATGAAGCCGACCAAAACCAGCAGCGAATGGCGCACCAAGTAGGCTTCCGTATCGCCCTCCATGCGGCGGAATGCCAGCGTACCCGTCGCGCTGTACACCAGCAGAATGCCGATGACGGAAAGGGCAAAAACCACCCCCCAAAGCACGGGGTCGCCCTGAAAGATGTCTTTCAGCTCTATCCTGCGCTGCAAGGCAACGGTTTGACCGCTGTCGTCTGCCGTTTGTTTTGCTGTGTTTTCCATATTTTTTGTTCGTTTATGTCCAAACCTGACGTTTTTTTAGAAACCCGTCAGGTTTACAAAGCGTGTTAAGTCGTTACGGTCTCCCCCAGTTTCCGACAAGCGGCGGCGAATTGCAGCCCTCTGTCTTCGTAATTTTTGAACAAGTCAAAACTTGCGCAGGCAGGCGAGAGCAGTACCACATCGCCGGGGGCGGCAAAGCGGTAAGCGGCAGCCACTGCCTCTTCCATGCTGTGCGTATCGGCTATTTGCGGCACAATCGGCGCGAAATAGCGGTATAGCTTGCTGTTATCTGCGCCCATGCACACAAGAGCTTTTACCTTGCGTTTGACAAGGTCGCGCATCAGGTCATAGTCGTTGCCTTTGTCTTTGCCGCCGGCAATCCATACGATAGGTTCGCGGTAGGCATCCAGTGCGTACATGGCAGCGTCCACGTTCGTAGCTTTGGAATCGTTGATAAACGTAATTCCTTGATAAACATGTACTTTCTGCAAGCGATGCGGGGCATTGACAAAGCCGGGCAGTGCTTCCTGAATGGCTTTTGCGCTCACCCCTGCCAACAGAACCGCCTGAATGGCAACCGCCATGTTAATCATGTTGTGGCGACCGACCAAGGGCAGCCGCTCAAAGGTATAGCCGCCAACGCTGAGCGTGCCGTTACCGAATTGCGCATCGGTAATGGGGTATTGACGGGCGGCGATGCTGCGCTTTGCCAACTCCGATGCAAGAATCGGGTCTTGGGCAAAATAGACAAAGGCATCTTCCGCCTCCATTTTTTGCAACAGTCGGAATTTAGCCGCCGCGTAGAGTTCCATGCTGTTGTCGTAGCGGTCTAAATGGTCGGGCGTGATGTTGAGCAACACGGCAATGTTGGGGCGGAAAGTATAGCAATTGTCCAATTGGAAACTGCTGATTTCCAGCACGTACCAATCAATTTTTCTGCCTTCGGAACGCTCTAATGCCACTTGTCGCGCAAAACTTTCGCCTACGTTGCCTGCCAATGCCACGTTTTGTCCAGTGGCTTTCATCAGGTAATGGGTGAGCAGCGTGGTAGTGGTTTTGCCGTTTGTACCCGTAATGGCAATGAATCGGGCGGGGGTATAACGCGCCGCAAATTCAATTTCGGACAGCACAGGGATACCCTTGGCAAGGGCTGCGGCAACTACGGGAACGGCATCGGGGATGCCGGGGCTTTTCACGATTTGGTCGGCTGCCAAGATGCGCTTTAACGTATGAGTGCCTTCCTCAAAGGCAATGTCGTGTTGTTGCAACTCACGGCGATAGCGTTCGGCAATGGTGCCGCCGTCGGATACGAACACCTCGTACCCTAACTGTCGGGCCAGTACTGCCGCTCCGACGCCGCTTTCGGCTGCACCTAACACTGCAATTTTCATATCGCTATCTGATTTTCAGACTAATAACCGTAAACAATGCAAGTAACACTTGAACAATCAGGAAGCGGTTCACGATTTTTACCTCGTGAATGCCCTTCTTTTGGAAATGGTGATGCAGCGGCGACATAAGGAAAATGCGCCGCCCTTCGCCGTATTTCTTTTTGGTGTATTTAAAATAGGACACCTGAATCATGACCGACAGATTTTCCACCAGAAAAACGCCGCACAGAACGGGAATCAACAACTCTTTGCGAATGGCTACGGCGATAACGGAAATCAACGCGCCCAGCATGAGGCTGCCCGTATCGCCCATGAACACCTGCGCGGGGTAAGAATTGTACCAAAGAAAACCGATGCACGCCCCCACGAAGGCAAGGCAGAAAATAGTCAGCTCGCCCGTATGCGGTATGTACATGATGTTCAGGTACTTAGCCGTCAGCACGTTGCCCGAAACGTACGCCAGCACAGCCAGCGTAACGCCTATGACGGCGGAAGTTCCCGCTGCCAGCCCGTCCAAGCCGTCGGTAATGTTGGCCCCGTTGGAAACAGCGGTGATAATGAACGTTACCACGCCTACGTACAACACCCACAGGAAGGCATCGTTAGCTACCGGCCAGATGTCGGCATAATCAAACTCGTTGTTTTTGACAAACGGAATGGTGGTTTTGGTGGACTTAACATCCTCAAATTTGCCTTGTCGGGTTGCCAACATGACATTTTCGGTAGTTACCTTGTCGTCATAGTCGCGCACGACTACGTACTCGTTGAAGTAGAGCGTTGTGCCTACAATGATGCCCAGCGTAACCTGCCCCACGATTTTGAACCGCCCTTTGAGTCCTTCTTTGTTTTTGAGAAAAACTTTGATGTAATCGTCGGCAAAGCCAATCAGCCCCGCAAAAACAGTGGTAATGAGCAGCAGCACAATATATACGTTGGTCAGACGCGTAAAGAGCAGCACGGGAATCAGAATGGCAGCCAGAATAATCAGCCCGCCCATGGTTGGTGTTCCTTTTTTCTCGGTTTGCCCCTGCAAGCCCAACTCGCGGATGGTTTCGCCGATTTGCTGACGGCGCAGGTAGTTGATGATGCGTTCACCGAAAGTCATCCCAATCAGCAGCGAAACAACCGCAGCCATACCTGCCCGGAAAGAAATATACTGGAACAAGCCCGCCCCCGGCAGGTTGAATTGTTCGTCCAGATATTGAAACAGATAGTAGAGCACTTGTCAGCTTAGTTTAGGTTCTGTAAATATTCGGCTGCAATTTTTTTATCGTCAAAGGGGTATTTCACGCCCTCAATTTCCTGATAGTCTTCGTGTCCTTTGCCTGCAATCAAGATGATGTCGCCTGCTTTTGCTTCGGCAACAGCCGTTGCGATTGCCTGCCTGCGGTCGGTGATGACTTGCACACGGTCGGCGGCATCGGCAGGTACGCCCCTTTCCATATCCGCCAGAATTGCCTCGGGCTTTTCAAAGCGCGGATTGTCGGAAGTGAGCACCACTCGGTCGCTGAATTGGCAGGCGATTGCCGCCATCACAGGGCGTTTGGCTGCATCGCGGTTGCCGCCGCAGCCTACCACGGTGATAATTGCTTCTTTGCCTTGCCCGCGCAGCGACTGAATGGTTTGCAAAACGTTTTTCAGTGCATCGGGCGTATGCGCGTAGTCAATAATTGCAGTGGTGCCGTTGGCAGCTACCACGCGGTCAAAGCGCCCTTGCGCACTGTCCAATTCGCTGAGTATAGTCAACACGGGTTCGGGTTTTTCGCCCAGCAGCACGGCAGCGCCATAGATGCCCAGCAGGTTGTAGGCGTTGAACTCACCGATGAGGCGGAACCAAACCTGCCTACCGTTGATTTCCATTTGCAACCCGCGAACGGTGTTTGCCAGCACCTTGCCTTTGAAGTCGGCGGGCGAATGCAGGGCAAAGGTATAAACGCGGGCGCGCGTATTTTGCACCATCACAGAGCCGCGTTTGTCGTCTTTATTAACCAAAGCAAACGATTCTTTATCCAAGCCGTCAAAAAACATTTTTTTGGCGCGGATATAAGCATCAAAGGTGCCGTGATAGTCTAAATGGTCGTGGGTAATGTTGGAAAAAATCGCCCCCGTGAAGGTTAGCCCTGCGGTGCGGTATTGCACCAGCGCGTGAGAACTCACCTCCATAAATGCATGTGTGCAGCCCTCTGCTACCATCTGTGCCAGCAAGGCGTTGAGCGACACGGCATCGGGTGTGGTATGTGTAGCGGGGATTTCCGTTTCGCCAATCAGGTTGCGAATAGTGGAAATCAGCCCGACTTTATAGCCTAATTTGGTGAAAAGCCGGTGTAAGAGCGTTACGGTTGTGGTTTTGCCGTTTGTGCCCGTAATGCCCGTGATTTTCAGCTTTTTAGAAGGAAAATCGTAGTAAGCCGCTGCCAATTTGCCAAGTGCTTCGGCACTGTTGGCTACTTGCACAAGGCAGCAATTGTCAGTTCCCGTTTCAGGGAGGGTTTCGCATACAACAGCCGCTGCACCGCGCTCCATTGCCGTTGGAATAAAGGCGTGCCCGTCGGATTGTGTGCCTTTTACCGCCACAAAAACATCGCCCGCTGCCACTTTTCGGGAATCAAAAACGATTTGCCCGATAGGAACGGCAGCGTTGCCCTGCACTTGCAGGGGCGTAACGGCGGTCAGTATGTCAGCTAATGTTTTAATAGTCGTCAAAAGTTTGTGTATATGTCAATCACCTGATTTTTTTGTAACCAAACCTGACAGGTTTTCAAAACCCGTCAGGTTTGTTCAGTAAGTTCAAAATATCCTCTTACAGCGCGTACTTGCCAATCAGGTACAGCACCAAGCCCAAGAACAGTGCACCGCCGCCGGCAGGATAACCTCCGCCAATGCCCAGCACGCCCAGAATAATACCCACCAAACCGACAATAATCAGGATGATGCCGATAGTAGTCAGCAGGCTGCCAAGGTCATCTACAGGACGCTTTACTTTGCGCATTTTTTCCACCAACTTATCCATTTGCTGTTGTGCTTTCTCAATCAGGCGGAACTTGCGCTTGTCGGACTTAGCCTCTGTCAGTGCTTGCGGCTGCATTAATTGTTCAATTTGTGCCTTTGCCGCATTGGCTTCCTCCATTTGTACATTCATTGCCTTGGGCGCTGTTGCGGCAAAAGCCTGCCCGAGCGATAAGCCCAACCATAAGAGTGTGAAAATGAGTTTCTTTTTCATTGTTAAATGGTTTTTGAGTGAAAAATTGACCAATATACCGCAAAAATTAGCCCAGCCGCAGGAGTATTCTTTCTCCTTTGGTAAATTTAGTTCCTGCCAATACAGACTGCTGTTTTACTTTGCCTTTGCCGGTGAAAAGCACCTTGAATCCTTTATTTTCCAATATATAAACAGCATCCCGCATGGTCATCCCTACAACATTGGGCACTACATTCGCTTCCATTTTATGCCCTAACATTTTCAATGTATCGCCCGCGGTGCGCACATACACCCACGGTTCTTTTGTTTGTACTGTTTTTTTGATACCGAATTTCTCTGTCAGCAAGTTGAGGTCGGCCTGATACGCTGACTTGGGAACAGGCGGCAATGCGTCTGCTATTTTTGCATTGGGAGTCAGCTCGCGGGTCAGGCGCTGCGAATATGCAAAGTCGGCAATATCCCGAAACACTGGAGCAGCAGCCGTTCCGCCATAGCCCCCGTCAGGATTATCTACAATGACTATGCAACTGTACATGGGGTTTTCGGCAGGGAAATAGCCTACAAAAGAGGTGTAGTGTTGTTCGGTATAAGAGCCGCCCACTACTTTTTCGGAAGTACCTGTTTTACCTGCCATTTTAAAATAGTCGCTGCGAATGCTTTTGGCCGTGCCGTTTTCTACTACGCCTATCATCAACTCGCGCATCTTGGCCACAGTGTTGGCAGATACAAGCCTGCTGCCTCTGACACCCGTTTCAAACTCTTTCACTACGTTGTTGCCGTTCAGCACGCGCTTGACGATGTACGGCTTTACCATATAGCCGTCGTTGGCAAGGGCATTGCAAAAAGTCAGCGTATGCAGCGGCGTTAATTTCAACTCATAACCAATAGACATCCATGGCAACGTAGCGCCGCTCCATGTAGGGTCGCTCGGACGTTTTACAAATGGCGCAGGCTCGCCCAGCATCTGAAAATCCAACTTTTGCGTAAGCCCAAACTTGTCTAAATACTCCACAAACTTTTCAGGATTCTTGCGGAAGTACTTAAAAACCAACTTAGACGTACCAATGTTGGAGGACAGTTCAAATACCTGCTTAACGGTCAGCCGTCCGTGGCCTCCTTTTTTGGTATCCGTCATAACGGCATCCCCGTAGAATCGGTACGTGCCATCACCTGTTTGAACAGTGTCATCAAGGTTGATATTGGCTTCTTCCAATAGGGCTGCCATCGTAGCAATTTTAAAGGTTGAACCCGGCTCGGCAAGGCCTGCAACCGCATAGTTATTGTCTTCTACGAACTCCCCTTTTTTGTCTTTGCTCAAATTGACGATAGCCTTAATAGCGCCCGTTTTAACTTCCATGACTATGACCGAACCAAAATCAGCATTTTTGGCAGCCAGTACTTTTTGCAATGCCTGCTCGGCATGTGCCTGCAAGTCCACATTGATGGTCGTCTGAATATCTAACCCGTCTTCGGGGCGGATGTAGGAGCCGTCGTTGATAGGTTTCCACTGTTCGGCACCCACTTTTTGGAAAATCGCCTGCCCATCGCGCCCGGCCAGCACATGCTGAAAACTGAACTCCAAACCGCGCCCGAAAATGTTTCTGCCGCTGTCTTGCTGTACAAAACCGATGGTACGGCGTGCCAGATTATCAAAAGGACGGAAACGGCGCTCTGTTTTTTCAAAGAAAACGCCGGCCTTTTTACCCATGCTAACCATTGGCCAAACACTGATTTCATCTTTCAGTAAGTGGTCAAAAGGTTCTTTGGTCAAAATTTTATAGCGTTTTTTGTCTGCACGTGCTGTTTTGAGCTCCAGCACCCATTGCTCTTTTGACTTTTCTCCGAATCGCTGTGCCAACAGTGCAGCCAATGTATCTACATACTGGTTGAAGACAGTATCCTTGGGGAAATAGGGGTCAATGGCAAGGCGGTAGTAGGGCAAATTGGTTGCCAGCAGGCTGCCGTCATCTGCCAGAATGTTGCCTCGGTTGGCTTTAATGGTCTGGAAGGATACGCCGTTTTCACTGGCCTTTTTCTCCCAAAGTTCGCCCTGCCAAACCTGAATCACCAGAATTTTAAACAGGACGAGGGCGGCAATGCCTACCATACCGTAAAAGGCAAGGCGTACACGCGACAAAATAGAATTGCGAATGCTTTTGCTCACTTTTTCCTGTTTTTAAATGGTACAAAAATTCATCAGGCCTTTGTCAGGTCTTAGTCGGTTTTGGAACGTATTTATTTGGTTAATCGGGTTGAAGTAGTACAGCAATAAGGGGTAAATTTATTGCTACTTATCAGCCGCCAGTTCATAGGCGGGCTTTTCGTTTTCGGTCAGTCCCAATTGATTGACCTTTGTTTTAATGATGCTTCGTTTGCTGCCCAAAATAAATTGTGCACGAAGCATGGTATATTCGGTACGTAACTCGGCCACCTCTTTGCGTAAGTGATTCAGTGTCCGTACACTTCGGTCGGCATAGTGCAGGTTGGCGATGTAAAGAAGCCCGCACAAGGCGATGAGTAAAAAATAGCCCATCCACCCGTTGAAAAGTTTCCCTAATTGCACCGTCTGCACTTGCGCAAACAGGCTACCCTGAGCGCCTTGCTGTTGCCTTTTTGGCCTGTTTACTGCTACTGCCATATGCTAATTTTTTTATTTGTTTATAAAAATGCCGTAAGCATCGTACGCAAACTATATCTTGACTGCGACACGCATTTTCGCACTACGGGCACGATTATTCATTTTTATTTCCTCTTCCGAAGGTTCTATTACCTGCCGGTTGAGTGCTTTGAATGGTTTAATATCATTGCCGTAAATATCTTTTTCTACTTCTCCTTCAAATTTTCCTTTGTTAATAAAATTTTTCACCAACCTGTCTTCCAGCGAATGGTAGGAAAGCACTACAAGCCTGCCACCCGGTTTGAGCAACTCTGCTGCCTGATGGAGCATGTCGCGCAGCGCCCCCATTTCATCGTTCACTTCAATGCGCAATGCCTGAAAAACCTGCGCGTAATACTTGTACTCCCTGAATCGGGGGGCAAATTTTTCCAAGACTGCCAGCAAGTCGGCAATGGTTTGAATAGGTTTGCGCGCCCTTGCCGAAACGATGCCTTCTGCCAGTGTTTTGGCGTTGGTTACTTCGCCATAGCGCCCCAACATTTTATGCAGTGCCGTTGCATCATAATTGGCAATTATATCGGCTGCCGAAACGGGTTGCTCTCTGTCCATTCGCATGTCTAGCGGCGCATCAAATCGGATGGAAAAGCCCCGTTCTGCTTCATCAAACTGATGCGAAGAAACACCCAAGTCGGCCAAAATGCCGTCTAATGCCGTTACGCCATAGACCTTTAAGTAGCGTTTGGCAAAGCGAAAATTGGATTTAATGAAGGTAAAACCTTCAAAGTTGATTTTCGCTGCCTGTTCTGCTGCGTCTTGGTCTTGGTCAAAAGCGAAAAGCCGCCCTTTGTCAAGTTTTTCAATGATCGCACGGCTGTGGCCGCCGCCGCCAAAAGTAAAGTCTGCATAAGTGCCGTTCGGGTCGGTAACCAATGCCTCTACGCTTGGTTGCAAAAGCACCGGAATATGGTATTCGCTCATAAATTGCCCTCCCTACCAAAAACACGCTCTGCCATTTGCGAAAACTGCTTGGAGTCCTGCACCAGCGCGGCCTCGTATGCATCGGGTTGCCAAATTTCTACGCGATTGCCCGCACCGACTACGATAGCGTCTTTCTCAATATTGGCATACTTCAGCATTGTACGCGGCACCAAAAAACGCCCTGCCGAATCCAACTCCACTTCGGTATTGCCCCGAAAGAAGTTCCGCTGAAACGTGCGGTATTCTTCCACAAATTCGTTGAGGGCAATGACCCGCTCGGAAAGTTCTTTCCAGTGAACCAATGAATACAAGATGATGCAAGGCTCGAAACCACGCGTCAGCACGATGGTTTCTGCCGATTCGGGAGGCAGTGCCGCCTTGATTTTGGCCGGCAAAACCAATCGCCCTTTGGCATCTAACTTACATTCATATTCGCCACTAAATGCAGGCATCTTTTTGCGCTTAAAGCATTACTTTAACTTTTTAAGACAAAGCTAAGAATTCATTTTTAAAAATCAACCACAATTTACCACTTTTTACCACTTTTTGCTCTTTTTATCCCACAATGCGCAATTTTAACGCCACTTTTACACTAAAAATGACCTTTTTATTGCCGATGTCTTAATTTTCTTAATTGCAGAAAACCCAAAAATTAAATATTAAAATACTGATTTACAGTTATTTAAAAACTTACTTTTAAACTTAAACTTTAACTTTTGTATTCGTGGCAATGTATTTTTAATTTGTGAGAGCATTTCCCAAAAAACACACCCTTACACAAGTTTTAGAATTGCTACTTGCAGTATAAAGCAGTTGATTTTACAGCTATGATTCGCCACTCAGGTTTTATGTACTTATTCAGGAAACGTAAGCGCTTTCGGATGATAGCAGGTCTGGTGGTCTTTTCGCTTGCTTTTCTTGTTGCAAAATGGGTACAATCTTACACCGACCGACTGCTGGGGCAGGCAATCGTAGCGCTGATTGCACAAGAAACACGGGGCAATTATGGCGTAAGCTATGAGGATTTGCAGTTTGAGGTATTAAAAAACAGGTTACAACTTAGCGGGCTGGCTATTTTCCCTCATAAGCAGGACACGAGCACCACCGCTAACCGTTACAGGCTTCGTGTCAAATCGGTTTCATTAGAAACAGAAAGCCTGTGGCAAATCTATTTCACCAAAGAGTTGAAAATTATAGGCTTAACGCTTATCAAACCTGAAATAAAAGTAGAGAACTTTGCCGACCGCGAACAAAAGGGATTTACTTTTTCCCGCCAAACAGGCAATCTGTACCTGCTCATCAGAAACTATTTGGACAAGTTTCAAATTCGCCACTTTGCCTTGTATCAGGCTTCGCTTGCTTTTGTGCACCATGGCGCAAACCGCACGTCCGACTACCAACTGCGGCACGTCAATTTCGTATTGCAAAATCTGGTTATTGACTCTGCCTCTGCACACAACAAAAAGAAAATTTTCTATGCCGATGGTTTTGACCTGAGCATTGACGGTCAGGAAATTATGCTGCCGGACAGCCTTCATGCGTTTACTTTTGACAAGTTGGAAATCAGTACGCAAAAGGCGGCTATTACCTTCCGCAACTTTCGTTTATTGCCCCGCAACGGTTTGCCCGATTCTGAAAATGCTTACCGAATGAGTGTGCCCGAATTAAGTTTTCAAGGGGTGGACTTCGCCATTGCTTACAATGACAATAAACTGATTATCAAAAATTTAAATATTCAACAGCCGGACATTGCCATTGCACGGGCGGCTCGCAAAAGCAAAAAGCCTGCGGGTAAGTCTTGGCAGGCAGACCGCACTTTTCTGAAAATCATGGCGGCAATTTTTGACAGTGTCGCCATAGAAAAATTCAGGCTTGCGAAGGGGGCATTTGTATTGAATGAAGGCAGGCAACCCAAATTACTGTTGCCGCAAGTAGATTTTGCGCTGGATTCGTTCGCTTTTGCCGTGCCTGATACCTCGGAAACTGCCGGTTTTCCTGCTTTGCGAAATGCGGAATTAACACTGCGCAACCAGCGCTTTTTTTTCGGGGACAGCCTCTACATGGTGCAGATGCGTTATTTTAAACTCACATCGCATCCGGCAGAGGTGCACGCTTCGGGCATCGCTTTCAACGAATGGCACGGCGGCAGATTTCACAAGCAGTTCAGTACAGACTCGCTGGCAGCCCGATTGTATCGTTGGGAGCAGTTTGCCACCGGAGAAGTACCTGATTTTCAGTATGTACATTTGATAAGACCCGCCGTTCGCCGACAGATGACCCTTGCTGGTCGACAAGAATTTAAACCAAGAAGCAACAAACTGCGCAAAATCAAAAACATCCTGATAGATGATTTCCGAATAACCGAAGGGGATGTATTGCTAACCGGCACAGGGCAGAGTCTGCACCTGAAAGGTTGTCGCTTGCATATGCGCAGGCTTTCTTTGTCCGACAATCCGTCTTTGTGGGCAGAACAACTGCCACAGGCAACCACCGACCTTTTCGTTCGTGAAACTATTTGGCAAAACGAACACCAAAATCTGCAATCGGCAGACATGCACATACGCACCCACAAAGGGCTGTTGCAGGCCGATGGCAAGGGCGTAGTCATTGCCCCGCGAACCGCGGAAGCTGCGCCGATAGCAGGTACTATTCGCCAATTTTTGCTGAAAAACCTGCTCATGAAAGACCTGATGAGCAAAGAGCCTCAGCCTGTATTTGATACGCTGCGACTGACAGGTGCCGATTTGCAATTGCTCATGGGGCGCGGACAATCGGCCAATCAGTCGTTGGCCCGCAACTTACGGGGAACAATTGTTACCGAGCAATCCTCATTGACTGTTAAAGGGCAAGCAGGAGATATGGCGGAATTGTGGGGCATGAACGGCACGTTGGTTTTTCAACCCGATTCGCTGCCGGTGATACGTCAGGAGGCAGCCGCGCTGCAAGGCACTTGGGCAGGCTACCGTTTTGCCGCTCATCTCCCGCTGATAGATACCGAAGACGGCAGTATTTTATTGCATCGGTTTACGCTTAATACCACCCGCAGCGATTCGGCTTTGGTTGCTTTGCAAAAGCTGGCCATACGCGGTTGGGATGCTGCCACATGGAATGATAAATATTTGAAAATTAACACCTTAGAGGTTCAACAACTCAACGGTTATTTCATAGGCAGGGCATTGCAGGCAGGCAAGTCTTTTTTTGACAGCCTCCGCATAGATACGCTGACGGTAACAAGCGATAGTTTCGGTTTGGATTTACCTGTCAATCGTTTGCAAGTACGGCAGTTATACGGCCAACTGGCAGGATTGCGCATGAGTCCTTCGGCTGTGGCCATTCATCAAATCAATGCTTTTCGGGCAGGGTTGGCGGCACTTCGGCTGCAACCTGTTGAACTTCGCTTTTCGGAAGCGCATCTGGCAGATACTGCCGCGCAACTGCTCACATTCACCGATTTGCAACTGATACACAAGGACTTTGACGGCACTTTTCAACAGGCATCACTGGCATTACCCGATAAAGAATGGCTGCCAAACAGCCTGCCCGCAATTGGCAACCTTGTGCTTGCCGACGGGGCAATCCGCCTGCATCCCGATTCGGTACGGCAATCACTACCACCCATCGCACATCCGCGCATTGGCAGCGTAGATATTCAGCGCACCCGCCTAAGCGGCGAGCAACTGAGTGCTGACATCCATCTGCTGCGCTTAGAACAACCTTTTACCGATAATCAGCAGCCGTTTTTTCGTGCGCATGTGGGCAATCTGCGATGGTTGTTGCCCAACGGACGCGATATGTTACAAGTCGGCACGTTGTTTTATGAGCCCGTTACACAACAGTTGCAGGCAGACTCCGTCAGTTTTCGCCCCGCTATGCCTGTGAAAGAGTTTTACCGACGCTATCCGTTTCAGCGGAGTTACAATATCTATCAGGCGCATCGGGCAATTGTCTATGCGCCGCAATGGCAAAAGTTGCTTGCCGGTGAAGGTTTTGCTGCCACATCTGCCGTGTTAAACGGCGTAAACAGCCATGTGTTTCTGGACAAAAACATGCAGCGTTTGAAAGAAGACCGCCTCTTTCCGTTGGAAAAATTCAAACAAATGGCGCTGCCTGTGCGGATAGATACAGTAAAGTTGCTCAACGGCAACCTGTATTACCAAGAGAAAACGCGCCGCCACGAAATCGCCTCGTTCAGTTTGCAAAACATCAGCGGATATCTCTACGGGCTGAACAACCGCCCTGCCCCCACCGACAGCGTCTATTTACGCCTGAATGCGGCTCCGGAAGGCCGAGGCGAAATGGATTTGGACATCTATTTTGCCGCAGGTAATGACCGAGGGATGCATCGCATTGAGGCAACCTTTGACACTATTCCTTTATCTGTATTCAACGGCATGGCAGAACCGCTGGCTGGCATTCGGATTAACCGCGGACAAATCAACAACGGCAGCATGATGGTAACGGCAGACCGCGACCAAGCCTCCGGCAAAATGTGGCTTTACTACAAAAACCTAAAATTCAGAGTGTTAAGCAGAAAAACCACCGGTCAGGACGAGATTATTACCAAAAATAGCCCGCTGCTGACCATACTTGCCAACACACTGATTCGCAATAAAAACCGACGGATTAAACTCTACAAAGGCAAAAGCGGCTACATAGCCCAAGCACGCGAGCCCGAAAAATCGCTGTTTTCTTATTGGGGGCGCATTGTGGTCAATGGGGCACTCAGCAGCATCGGCATCAGCCAGCGCACACAGGCCAAATGGCGGCAACAAATGCGCGAACGTGCCGAAAGACAAGACTAAGCAACCGCAACCTGTCAGTTTTTCGGTGAAATATGCGTTATTTGCATCAGTAATTAATTCAGTAGCAATCTAAACTATTCCTGCAAACACTGTGGTGCGACCAAAGGTATTGATGCTCGGCTGGGAATTTGCGCCGGCTATTTCAGGAGGGCTGGGGCTGGCTACCTATCAGTTGGCAAAAGCTATCAGCAAATATGCAGACCTGACTGTGATAGTGCCTTATCTGCCCGAACAGGCAGCAATGCCCGATGGCTTTGAAACACTTGCCATTAATCGCATGGCAACAGATGAAACCATTGCAACAAACTTGCCCGGCAAGGCGACCGCCTATGGTGCTTTTGCAGAAGTTATGCTCATCACCACCGAACTCAGCCCCTACCCCGTGCCCGTGAGGCGTACGGTGATGGTAGAAACCGATGACTCCCCCGAACTGCTCGCGCCCCAAGAAACGCCTCAACTTGCCGAAAATGAGGCGGCAAACGATAAAATGAGCGCTCGGCAAATCCGTACCCTGTTTGCTTCGGGCGAAGCCTACGGCGACAATACGATGGAAAAAGTCCTTACCTTCACACAAACCGTGTTGCAATTAGTGGAAGGCAGAACTTTTGACGTCATCCATACACACGACTGGCTGACCATGCAAGCCGGCGTAGCATTGAAACACAAGTTGGGTATCCCGCTGGTTGCCCATATCCATTCGCTGGAAACCGACCGCTACGGCCCGGCAGCCTGCCACACGGAAAATGCCATTTACAAGATTGAATACATCGGTATGACAGAGGCCGATTTGGTCATTCCTGTCAGCCATTATACCAAAAACCGCATCGCTGAGTACTACCCGAATATAGACGGCAGCAAGGTGCATGTGGTTTACAATGCGATTAATCCCGATGAGGGCTTATTAGGGCATGCCATTGCTCCCCCCGAAATAGCGCCCGAAGCTCCCAAGCGCAAAATGGTGCTGTTCGTAGGCAGAGTAACTTATCAGAAAGGGCCTGATTTCCTGCTGGAAACTGCCGAAAAAATCATCGCACAAGACCCCGAAGTAATTTTTGTAGTAGTAGGCACGGGCGATTTGTCAAATTGGCTGGCCTCGGAAGTGGTCAATCGGGGTATCGGTGCCAATTTCATTTTGGCGGGCTTTCTAAGCCCCGACCGAGTGGCGGCGCTGATGCGCACGGCAAGCGTTTACTTTATGCCTTCTGCCTCCGAACCTTTCGGGCTTTCTGCGCTAGAAGCAGGTCTGGCCGGAGTACCTACGGTTATTTCCGCACAGTCGGGGGTTGCCGAGGTGCTGGACTTTGTGCTCAAAGCCGACTACTGGGATACCGACCGTTTCGCACATTACATCCTTGCCTTGCTGAACAATCCGGCACTGGCACAGGTACTTTCCGAGGAAAACCGCCGCACCATCGGTAAAATGAGTTGGGACGATGCGGCGATGCAAGTAATGGCACTGTATCGCTATTTACTCAAAAAAAAGGCTGATTAATTTTTTCCGAAAATGTACATACTGCGCTTCAATCCGCTATCGGTTTGGTAGTGAATGGTTTGCAGGTGGTTAAAACCTGCATTTTTGCCATAGGTAAGCAGCTCCTCCTCTGAAGGCAGATAAGCATCTATTCTCCCCCATTCGGTATCAACCACAATTTTGCGCTCATCTACGGGTTTGCCTACGTAGCGTATCTCGCGCGGAATTTCAATTACCAATATGCCGCCCGGGTTCAGGTGATGAAAAAGTTGGTTGATAACTGCCTGCTGTTCCTGAGGCGTAAACTCCAAAATACCCGACCACATCCACAACAACGCATCGGGACTTTGCGAGTATTGCCTGCGCTTAATGTCGGCTTCAAATATTTCGGCCTCGTCGCCACAATCTTCCCGCAGCACGCGGCACAACTCGGGGCAACGTTCTTGTGCAACAATCCGCCCCTGAAAACCATTGGCTTTCAGGGCTTTCACTATTCTTCCGTAGCCTGCACCAATTTCAATCAGCAGGTCGGCATTTTGTATATACGGCATCAACAGCGGTATTTCAGGCCCCTGTGAAAGGCCTTGCAAAGCGGCCATTTCACGTAACTTGTTTGCGCCTATCCGCCGATAAAAATCTATATTTGCATCATTCATAGGGTTGCTAATTTAACTGTTTCTGTTGATTTGGCAGCATGGCTGCAACAAATTGCCATATCTGCCGGCAAATACCTCATTCATTTAGAAGATTAATTTTATTCACATCCCAATTGCAATGAAACATTTATTTTCCGCACTGTTTGCCTGTCTGCTACTGAACGCTGTCGCCTTCGCACAGAATGTTACTTTGTTAAAGTCAGGCCCTATGGTGGGCTACTCGGCCATGAACGAAACGGCCTTGTGGGTACAAACTACCGCACCTGCTACCGTTTATTTTGAGTATTGGGACAAAGCTGCCCCTCAGAAACGCTACCGCACCGAAAGCTACACCACCAAAAAATCGGAAGCCTACACGGCCAAACTCATTGCCGATGAGTTGCAACCGGGCAAAAAATACGCCTACGAACTGTTCATCAACGGCAAAAAAGTGCCACGCGACTATCCGCTGGAGTTTCAGAGTCAGGTTTTGTGGCAATATCGCACCGACCCTCCCGCTTTCAAGTTTGCGCTGGGCAGTTGCAACCATATCAATGACTCCATCAACGACCGCCCGGGCAGAGGCTATGGCAATAATTACGGCATATTTACCAAAATTTATGAGCAAAAGCCCGATTTTATGATGTGGGGCGGCGATAACGTGTACTTGCGCGAACCCGATTTTGATTCAAGAACAGGCATATTGTACCGCAATACGCACACGCGCTCCAACAAAGAAATGCAACCGCTGTTAGGTTCGGTACACCACTATGCCATCTGGGACGACCACGAATTTGGCCCGAACGATTCCGATGGAAGTTATGTGTTGAAACAATACACCGAAGAGGCTTTCAAACTGTTTTGGGCAAACCCTAACTACGGCCCCGGCACAGGCGGCAAAGGTATCAGCGGCTCCTTCCGTTGGTCTGATGCAGAGTTTTTCCTTTTAGACAACCGCTATTTCCGCACCGCAAACGACAACCACATTATGCCGCGCCAAATGCTGGGCGATGAACAAATCAACTGGCTGATTAATGCGCTGATTGCCAGCAACGCTACTTTTAAATTTGTAGTTATCGGTTGTCAGGTGCTGAATCCGGCACAAGTGTTTGAAAATTACGCCACCTATCCCGAAGAGCGCGCCCGCTTGCTGCAAGCCATTCGCGATGCCCGCATCAATGGCGTATTCTTCATCAGCGGCGACCGCCACCACACCGAGCTGACCATGCTCAAAGAAAACGACCGCATGTCGGCACTCTACGACCTGACCGTTTCGCCGCTGACTGCCGGCCCTTCAACCAACGTGGCCGACATTAACCCGCTGCGCGTACCGGGTACGATGGTGAATGACCGCAATTTTGCCACCATAGAAATTACAGGGCCACGCACCGACCGCAAAATGACTATCCGAGTGTTTGACCACAGCGGCAAAGAGCAGTGGACAAAAGACATTACAGCGAAAGAAATCAGCTATACCCGATGATTAAATCCATGACCGGCTACGGTGCCATACAAACCGACAACGACCAACACAGCCTGACAGTAGAAGTAAAATCGCTGAATTCCAAAAGTTTAGACCTTTTTACAAAAATCGGCCACATTTTTTCCGATAAAGAAATTGAGGTTCGCAACTACATCGCTCAACAGTTGGAGCGCGGAAAAATCAGCGTGGTGGTTAATTACACACGCAAAACCGAGGCTGAAGGGCGTGTCAAAATCAACCGTTTGCTGGTAGCACAATACTACCGCGACCTGAAAGAAACGGCCGAGCTGCTGGGAGCAGACAGCCCCGATTTACTGCGGTTGGCGCTCGCCATGCCCGATGCCTACGAACAGGCTAACCCCACACCTGCTTCCGAAAGCGAATGGCAAGCGGTTTGGGAAGGCATCAGCCAAGCAACCGCCCTGTGCGATGCCTTTCGCGCAAAGGAAGGGAAGGCACTGGAAGAAATGCTGAAAGGCAGTATAGCGACCATTCGCAGCCAGTTGGCAACCATTGATGCGGAAGACCCTAAGCGCATGGCACACATCCGCGAAAAAATCAGGCAACAGGTCAGCGAATTGATTGAAAAAAATGCGTTTGATGAAAACCGCTTTGAGCAGGAATTACTTTTTTATGCTGAAAAATTGGACATCGCCGAGGAGAGAGTGCGCCTGAAAAGCCATCTGGATTATTTCTTGGAGGTGATGGATGAGCCCGTTTCCAACGGCAAAAAACTCAATTTTATTGCACAAGAAATGGGGCGGGAAATCAACACCATCGGTTCTAAGGCAAATGACGCGGCTTTACAACGGTTAGTGGTTGTGATGAAAGAAGAACTCGAGAAAATCAAAGAGCAACTCAACAATGTGCTTTAAGCCGTTTGCTGCTTTTGCGGTAGTTGTTTTACTGCCCATCACGATGATACAGGCACAGCCCAACCTGCCTTTGGTGCGCAGTTGGGCTGAAAAGCCCGTATTTTTTGCCACTGCCAACGCCGAACACTACCAAAAGAGCGGCAGTTTTTTGTATGCACAGGTGCAACAGGCACTCAACCAACAGGGGTTTTCAGCGGTGTTGGGTTATGAACAACGCCTGACACGCCACTGGTTTGCCGGCATCAGTGTCATTCCTTCGCTGCTGGGCAACGACTTGAACCGATTTTCATACAGCCTGAACGGCAGCCACACGGGGCGAATCGGTAAATGGCAGTTGCTGAAACAGGCCTCTTACACTTTGCAAAGCGACCTTGTCCGCCTGATAGGTGCTCCTTCCCGAAGGGATTACTACCATGCTTTCGGACTGACGGCAGGTATTGCACGCAATTTTTCAATAGGTACGCAATCCATCCTTCGCCCTGTTGTCAGCTATCAGGCCAACATTTTCCCGCGCAGCGATATCTATCCGCGCACCATTGACCAAACGCGAGCACAAGCCGAATTGGCGTGGTTTCCCAAAGAAAATTACAGCATAGGGGTATTTTTTGCGCAAAGCACGGGGTATTTCATTGCGCTCGGGCGCTTTGATGCCAACGGCAACGTGATAGAACCCGAACGGCGGCTCAACCTGAATACAGCCCTTATCGGTTTGCGGCTGCACCTGCTGCTCAACCTGCAACCGATAGAAAACCGAGAACAGATGCGTATGCTACTCTATTGATGAATCTTCGTCCGAAACTTGAAAGAAGTTGGGCGTGCTGCTTTCGGGGGTTTGGCGCATCCAGCCCGAAGCACGATTAACCGCCGCCTGCCCGTGCTTCTCTTTGATGCGGTCAAGCGCCGCATACAGTTTGCTGTTCTTGATATTGTCCTCAAACAAATTGGTTTGCAGGTTGCCCTCCATCAAGTTGCTGAATCGCAAGCCAATCAGCCGAACGGGTTTGCCGTTGTACAACTGCCGGAACAGTTCTGTGGCAACTGTCATCAGGCGAAAATCATCGGTTGTGTAAGGAATAGTTACCTGCTTGGTGTGCGTGTCAAAGCCCGGGTAACGGATTTTGACCGCTACACAGCCCGTCATCAGTTTTGCCCGCCGCAGTTTGAAGGCCAGTTTTTCTGCCATGCCCTTTAACATCGTATCTATCAGCCGCAGGTCGGTGTGGTCTTCCTCAAAAGTGTGCTCTTTGGAAATGGATTTGCGCTCGTCGTAGGCGGCCACTTGGCTGTGGCAAATGCCGTTGGCACGCTCCCAAACAGATTGCCCGTGTTTACCCAAAAGTTGCTGCAAGTGTTCGGGGGCTGCCTGCTGGATGTCGCGCAGGTAGTGATACCCCATCTTGCGCAGTTGCTCGCCTGTTTTTCCACCCAAAAAAGGCAGTTTGTCTATCGGCAGCGGAGCAAGGAAACTCTTTTCCTCGCCCATAGGAATAAATTTTTCGCCGTTAGGTTTTGCCTGTCCCGTAGCAACTTTTGCCACCGTTTTGCTGCTTGCCATGCCGCAGGAAATTGGCAGCCCTGTTTCGCGGATGATGCGCTGCCGCAGCCGTTGCGTCCATTCCACGGGGTGGAAAAATCGCTCCATGCCGCTCAAATCGAGGTAAAACTCGTCAATGGAAGCCTGTTCAAAAACGGGTGCTTCGGCAGCAATGATATCTCGCACCATGCGCGAGTAATGGCCGTAATCGCTCATACTGCCGCGGACAAAGATACCTTGCGGACAAAGGCGGTAGGCCTGCACCCCGGGCATTGCCGAGTGTACGCCGTATTGCCGCGCTTCGTAGCTGCACGAAGAAACCACACCACGCCCCTCCTTGCTGCCGATGATAACAGGTTTTCCCACAAGTGCAGGATTTTTCAGCCGCTCAACCGACACGAAAAAGGAGTCTAAATCAAAGTGGACAATACAGCGGGAAGTATGGCGCGTGTCTGTCATTTTTTCCAGATGAGTGCATAGTATTCCTCACCAAACAGTCGGAAGTACCACCGCGGACTGATGCGGTCGTGAAAAGGAAAAACATCATCAAAGATGTGCTTCTGGGTGCGGTGCGCCTGAATCGCCCGTAATTTCTCCTCGCCCTGTTGGCTGATATGGATGCCAAAATCGGGGGGCGGAAGTCCTTTGGCCGGGTCTTGCGGATAATTTCGTTTGAAAGTTTGCGAAATAGTCATTGCAAGTTCAATCATGCCATCGGTCAGCGCAGGGCAGTACAGTTGCTGCACGGGAAAGTTTGCGGAGTCGGCTCGTTGGCGGCACAACTCCAACACCCATCGGCCTGTATGCAGGTGGTCGGGGTGGCCATACAGCCCCACTTTGTCATCAAAAGAAATGATGACCTCCGGCCGATAGCGTTCAATCGCAGCCAGCAGGGCGGCTTTTACCGTATCGGGCGAAGTGTTTTTCAAACCGCTATCGGGGAATCCCAGCATTTCGAGCTGCCGAAAGCCAAGGATTTCCCCTGCCTGTTGCAGTTCCTTGGTGCGGGTTTCTGCCAATTTTTCTTTGGGAACAAGTCCCCCCGTTTTGCCTGCCTCACCGGCAGTGAGGTAAATGCCTACTATCTGCAAATTGCGTTGTTGCTTCATTTGGGCAAGCGTTCCGGCAATGGCTATTTCATCATCGGGATGCGCAAATACAATCATAACCGTGCGTGCCGCATCAGGTAAGGGAAATGCCTGATAAATGGGTACGGGCTGCCGATGCTTTTGCAACTGATAGCGAAAATACAGCACAAAAAAACTCAGCAATGCCGCCACCGACAGCAGGAGTATGACAATGACTTTCAGGAACATCCGCATATGGCTGTAAAAAGAAAACTCTGCCAAAGTTCGGAACTTTGACAGAGTTTATATAGCAGGCTACATGCTTTTTATGCCTTAGTTGCGGTATAAAACCGATTTGATGGCTTGCATGGTGCGCTTCACGTTGGGTAATACGGCTTCTATCAACGTTGGAGCATAGCTCAAAGGCACATCCATAGAGTTTACGCGCAGCACGGGAGCATCCAAATAGTCAAACGCCATGCGCTGCACCTGAAAACCTACGTCGGTAGAAATAGATGCCAGCGGCCACGCTTCTTCCACAATCACCAATCGGTTGGTTTTCTTTACGGAGTTCACCACAGTAGCATAATCAATCGGGCGAACGGTGCGCAGGTCAATCACTTCTGCACTGATGCCTTCTTTGGCCGCTTCGTCGGCAGCGTTCAAGGCTACTTTCATCATTTTACCGAATGAAACGAGCGTAACATCGCTGCCTTCACGCACTACTTTGGCTTGCCCTATCGGTATAAGATACTCACTTTCAGGCACTTCGCCTTTATCGCCGTACATGAGTTCCGACTCCATGAATATCACGGGGTCGTCATCGCGAATGGCCGATTTCAGCAAACCTTTGGCATCGTAAGGGTTAGACGGAACAACTACTTTCAGCCCCGGTGTGTTGGCATACCAGTTTTCAAAGTTTTGGGAGTGCTGTGCACCCAATTGCCCTGCATTGCCCGTAGGGCCTCTGAAAACGATGGGGCAGCCGTATTGACCGGCCGACATAGGCAAAATTTTAGCCGCCGAGTTCACTACTTGGTCAATCGCTACCAGCGAAAAGTTGAAAGTCATAAACTCTACGATGGGTCGTAGACCGTTGATGGCCGCACCTACGCCAATGCCTGCAAATCCGAGCTCGGCAATAGGGGTATCTATCACTCGTTCAGGTCCGAACTCATCGAGCATGCCTTGACTTACTTTATATGCGCCATTGTATTCGGCCACTTCTTCACCCATGAGAAATACGCGCGGGTCGCGGCGCATCTCTTCCGACATAGCTTCCCTGAGCGCTTCTCTGAACTGAATTACTCTCATTCGTGTTTATGGTTTGTGATTGAACAGCTAAATTCTTATACTCACGGTTAAAAAACAAGCGACACGCCTTGATAGTTAATCTTTTGCCTGTGTTGCCGTTGAATTTAACCGCAATTTAACAGGTATTTTGATTCGGTGTTTCTCGGATTTACACTAATATTGAGCAAGTATGAAAAGCCTGAGATTTTTCTGGGAGCAGCAGTTGTTCGGCGTTTGTTCTTACATAGGTGAGCGATTCGGTATTTCCATCAGCCGCATCCGCCTGTATTTCATCTACTTATCTTTTCTAACCTTTGGCTCGCCCATATTTGTTTATCTGGTCATGGCATTTTGGTTGAATGTACGTCGGTATGTGCGCCAATATGTCAATCCGCTGAGGGGCGTTTAGCCTGCCCGCAAATCGCTGAACCGCCGAATACCTTTGACAAAATAAGCCCACACAATGCTGCCCTTCCATCGTTCGGGATGTTGGAAGGCGACGGCAGTGCGTTGTGCATGTGCCCGTTTTGCTTTCAACCGACCGATGTTGGCATACAGATAAAAATGGGAGCGCAGCACCGCCCACAAATGTTTCCACTCTCCTTGCAGGAAGAATCGGACACCTGCAATGCCATCCAAACACATCCGCACAAACAGATTCACCCACAGATGTTTAGGATTCTCATTCTTAATCAGCGCTACTAAACTGTTGCGAAAGTTCAGGTACGTTTTACGGGGATTTTGGTAAGCGAGCGTGCCGCCGCCCAAATGGTAAACCGTACTTTCGGAGCAATAGAGCACACTGTATCCTGCATTTTTGGCGCGCCAGCACAGGTCTATCTCTTCCATGTGGGCAAATAAGTCGCCGTCAAATCCGCCGAGACTGTGGAAAAGGTCGGCGCGAACAAGCATACATGCGCCGCTTGCCCAGAAAACGGACTTTGTACCGTTGTATTGCCCCTCATCTTTTTCAGTAGTATGAAACAGCCTTCCCCGACAAAACGGATAGCCGAGTACATCTATCATGCCACCCGCCGCACCGGCGTATTCAAAGTACTGCGGTTCGCGTTTGGAGAGGATTTTAGGCTGGCAAGCAAAAACCTGCGGGTTGCTGCCAATGGTGGCAAACAGCGGCTCGAGCCAGTGTGGGGTTACTTCCACATCGGAGTTCAGCAAGAGGTAATAGTCTGCCTTTACTTGCCGCAAAGCCAAGTTATAACCTTGCGCAAAGCCGCTGTTATGCTGCAAATCAATAATTTCCACAGAGGGAAAACTGCTGCGGAGCAATTGCAGCGAACAGTCGGTAGAGCCGTTATCTGCTACAATAATCCGTACCTGCGGCGGGGTGTTTTGCAATACAGAAGGCAAATATTCGGGCAAAAGGGCAGCGCCATTGTAATTGAGAATGACAATGGCGACCGAAGGCATTGTTGGTTGTTCCATGTCCGACAGTTATACCTGCGGCTATCGCATCAGGCCGCCCAGGTCTAAGCCCGGAATATTGGGAATGAATCCTTCGGTTTGTTTTCTCAAATACTCTTTTGCCTGTTCTTCGGCATTTTCCAATGCCTTGTTGGCCGCTGCCACAATCAGGTCTTGTAAAATATCGGCATCTTCGGGCTTCAAAAGGTCTTTTTCAATCCGCACGGAAAGCAATTGCTTTTTGCCGTTGGCCTTAGCAGTTACCATGCCACCGCCTGCTTCGCCTTCGGCTATAATATTTCCTAATTGTTCCTGAGCTTCTGCCATTTTGCTCTGCATTTCTTTTACCTTGCCGAGCATTTTCATCATATCAAACATCGCAAACCTTGTGTTAATTTTGGCAAAGTTAAGCCAATCAGGCGGAATTGTCAGCAGCGGCTATGCTTACATCGGACGAGCGTTTATACTATTCGCGGCAGTTACTGCTCCCGCAAATTGGTGATGCAGGACAACAGCGACTGCGCAATGCACGGGTATTGGTTGTTGGCGCAGGGGGCTTGGGATGCCCCGTGCTGCTGTACCTTGCGGCGGCAGGCATCGGGCACTTGGGCATTGTCGATGGCGACACCGTAGCGGCTCACAACCTCCATCGGCAGATACTCTATCGCTACACCGACGTAGGGCAGCCCAAGGCAACCGTTGCCGCTGCTTTGCTGCGCGAGCGGAATCCGTTTATCCAAATCAGCATTTTTACGGAATTTCTCACACCCGAAAATGCGGCAAGCATTGCATCGGGCTATGACCTCGTCATGGATTGCACCGACCGATTCGAAGCCCGTTATCTGATTAATGATGTGTGTACGGAACTGGGCAAACCTTTTGTTTACGGGGCTATCCACCGCTTCGAGGGGCAGGTGAGCGTTTTCAACTTGCACGAAAACTCACCAACATACAGATGTCTGTTTCCTACGCCCCCTGCCGAAGGTGCTATCCAAAACTGTGCAGAGGCAGGCGTAATGGGCACTACTGCAGGGCTGATTGGCCTTTATCAGGCAAACGAGGCTGTCAAAATTATCGCACAAACAGGCAACCCCTTAGACGGGCGCTTGCTCATTGTTGATTTACTGAACAACAGCAAGCATATTTTTTTGATAAAGCCGCAAACCAACAAGCGAAAAATACGTATAGAAAAGCAATACACTACTGATTGTCAGACTATTGCAAAACCTGCTATGCGAACCATCAGCCCACAAGAATTATATCAGCAACTAAGCAAAGGCTCTGCTTATTTTCTGCTTGATGTACGCGAGCCTGAAGAATTTGCCATTTGCCATATTGCAAATTCGGTGTTGATACCTATGCACGAGGTTCCGGCGCGCAGCCACGAACTGCCGCAAAATATGGATATGGTGGTTATCTGTCATCACGGCGTGCGCAGTGCACACGTTATTAACTATCTGGAAGCTACGGGACATCAGGGCAAACTCTACAATCTGGCGGGTGGGGTGCACGCTTGGGCATTGGAAGTGGACAATACCATGCCGACGTATTGAGTAGGCCAATAAAAAATCCTGTCGGGTTTTTGCACGCGACAGGATTTTTTTTACTGCTACTTAACCTTTCTTACTTAGCAGGCGCAGGTTTTACTGAAACCAGTTCTACCTCAAATCGCAAAATGCTGTTGGCAGGGATATCAGGAGAAGGAGACTGCGGGCCGTAAGCCAATGCCGAAGGCAGATAGAAAGTAGCTTTGCCGCCTTGCTTCATCAGCATAACGCCTTCGTCAAAACCGGGAATCATCTGACCCATACCGCAGAAAAATTTCAACGGCTCACCGCGTCCGGGGTCTAACGAAGAGTCAAACTTTTTCTCCGTAGGCACAATTGAACCTGTGTAGTGTGTTTGTACCTCATCACCTTTTTTAGGTTGTGCGCCTGTACCTTCTTTGTCGATGGTGTAGTACAAACCTGATTCGGTACGCTGTGCGTTGGTGATACCTTTGTCGGCAAGGAATTTTTTAATGGCTTCTTCGTCTTTGCGCACTTGCTCTTCCTGACGCTTCTTCATCATGGCTTCCAGTGCCTGCTGGTTCATGATGTCCAAAATTTTCATATCAAAGCGAATATCGCTGCCTTTTTTCAGGAACGGAGGCACCATTTGGCCGTAGAGTGAGTCAATAGACTCATAAAACGACACGCTGTCGCCTTTCACCATTTCCTGCAAACCTTTGCCGATACGTCCCAAGGCAGGGTTGTTAGGCATAACAATCATAGGTTCGCCAATGGTTCGAGTGTTTTGAAGCAGGGTGTCTTTACCTTCGGGAGTAGTACCCCACATTTGGAAGTGCAGCGACATGTATTCGCCGTCTTTGGCTTTTTCGCCTTTGTTATCAGTGTGCTTGGCGTAGCGCAAGCCGTTAGGCAAAGTTTGGATTTTACCGCCTTGGCCGCAACCTGTAAAAACAGCCAATGCAGCAATGGCGAATGAAACGGAAACAAAAGATTTGAACATGAATAAAATAATTGGTGTTTAAAATGAAATTTTCTTGCGTGCAAAATTAGCTTATGAGGCCGTTGCAAGTACGTTCGCATAATTTTTTAATGCCTCCAAAAAGGCCGCCTCTGCCTCCTGAATGGACATGTTAAGTCTTCCTCCGGCAGCATTGATGTGCCCCCCGCCGTTGAAATGCGTGCGTGCTACCTCATTAACGGAGAAGTTTCCAACCGAGCGCAAAGACATCTTGACAAAGCCCTCGTCTTCTTTCAAAATAACAGCCAGTTTGATGCCTTTAATGGAAAGACCATAGTTTACCAATCCTTCCGTATCGCCGGTCTGGTGGCGGAATCTGCCCAAGTCGGCTTTGGAAAGCACAAAATACGCTGTATTCAATTCGGGAATTACTTTCAGCCGCTCGCTCAGGGCAAAGCCTTTGAGTTTGAGTCGGTCTAAAGTGCTGGTATCGTAAATATTCCGATGGATGGCGGTATGGTCAATACCTTTTTCCAATAAATTGGCGACTATGCGGTGGATGGCTGCCGTCGTAGCCGGATATTTGAAACTGCCCGTGTCTGTCATGATACCGGCATAGATGCAGGATGCAATATCGGTAGTAATGTCTGCCTCATTACCTAACAAACCAATAAATTCGTAAATCAGTTCGGCAGTAGCGGCTGCCGTTACGCGACAATATTCAACATCGGCAAAATCTTTCTTGTCCTGATGATGGTCTATCATCACTTTTATGGCCGATGTATTGTCATTGATAAAAGTATCCAGCGGTTCGCATCGCTTTAAATCGTTGAAATCCAAGCAAAAAATGATGGCTGCTTCGCTGATGACTTTTGCACAGGCTTCTTTTGTTTTATCCGAACAAACCAGCACTTCGCTGTTGCCGGGCATCCAAAACAAAAAGTCGGGATAGTCCGTAGGAGAAACTACCGTTGGCTGATGCCCCTTGTTTTTGAAGAAACCCCATAATGCCAAACTGGAACCCAATGCATCGGCATCAGGCTTTTGGTGTGGAATAATGGCTATTTTGCGAGGTACTGACAGTTCCTGCCTGAGCGATTCGATACTTAACATGTACAGTAATTATCAACCAAATACAATCGGTATTAAGGCTACTGAAGCAGTGCCTTCACACAAGGCACTTTTGTGCAAAGTTGGCAAGAATACCGTTCAATTACAAATAGTATGCAATCCGAACAAATAAAAAGCGTGGGCAAATGTGCAGAAACACATTAATTTTGCATCCGGTATGAATCATCCTTTCTTAATCGGCATTTCAGGGGGCAGCGGCTCAGGCAAAACTTATTTCCTCAATAAGTTGATGTATGCCTTTGGCGAAGATACAGTTTGCCTCATTTCGCAGGACAACTACTATCGCGACCGCGACCTGCAACCCACCGACGAAAACGGCATCAAGAACTTTGATACGCCCGAATCTATTGATAATCAGCAGTTTGTGCATGATATTATGCAGTTGCGCAACGGCTACGAGGTGCATCGGAAAGAGTACACTTTCAACAATCCGGCCATCGTACCGAAGATGCTGGTTTTCAAGCCTCGCCCCGTTATTATTGTAGAAGGGCTTTTTGTGTTTTATTTTCCTGAAATTGCAAGGCTGATAGACCTAAAAGTATTCATTGAAGCAAAAGACCATATCAAAATCAAACGTCGCATTCTGCGCGATAACGTAGAGCGGGGTTATGATTTGGACGATGTGCTTTATCGCTATGAGCATCATGTAATGCCGGCCTATGAAAAGTACATCAGCCCGCTAAAGAATGAGGTGGATATGATTATTCCCAATAATCAAAGCCCCGACAGAGCGCTGGATGTAATCATCGGCTTTTTACGAAACAAACTCGCATGAGCAACGGAAATCGTTTTGCAGTGATTGGGCTGGGACAGTTCGGCTACTCGGTTGCCCGCAACCTGGCGGCACGCGGAGCAGAAGTGCTGGCCATAGACAAAGACATTGACTTGGTAGAAGAAATCAAAGACGATGTAGCCTATGCCGTAGCCTTGGACGCTACCGACTTTAAAGCACTCAGTTCGCAGAGTATTGCCGATATGGATGCCGTATTAGTGGCAATCGGCGAAAATACCGAGGGCTTGCTTCTGACGGTGGTGCAGTTGCTCGAGCTGAAAGCAAAGCGAATTATTGCACGTGCCATGAGCCAGCAGCAAAAGCTGATTTTGCAAAAACTCGGCATTACCGAAATTCTTTCACCGGAAGAAGAGGTAGGCATGATGATAGCCGAAATGTTGCTCAACCCCAACATGAAGGCCATTATGCCACTGCCCGACAGCTACGAAATAGTAGAAATACAAGTGCCCCGACGCGTATTTAAGCGCTCGCTGAAAGACATCGGGCTGGCAGAAAATTTCCGTTTGGAACTCATCGCCATTAAGCGCAAGTACGAAGAATATTTTGATGCCCGCAAACGCTCCGTGGAGCACCTGATTATCCGCCCTTCGGAAGATACCGAACTGGAATATTCCGACGTGATTATCGTACTCGGCAAGTCGCAGGACGTGGGCAAGTTTATCGAATTCAACAAATAACAAAGATATCCGACTATGTTTGAAAATCTGTCGCAGCGGCTTAATCAGGCGCTGAAAACCCTGAAAGGAAAAGGGGCAATTACCGAAATCAATATTGCCACTACGGTTAAAGAAATCCGCAAAGCCCTTGTAGAGGCAGACGTAAACTATAAAGTTGCCAAGCAGATTACCGACCAAATTAAGGACGAAGCCATTGGGCAAAAGGTACTTATTGCCGTCAATCCGAATGAGTTGTTCGTAAAAATTGTTTACGATAAGCTCGTGGAACTGATGGGCAGCGAACGCCACGACCTGAACATCAAAGGCGACCCTGCCGTAATTATGATTGCCGGTTTGAACGGTGCGGGTAAAACCACGTTTTCGGGCAAATTGGCCAAACTGCTCAAAAGTCAAGGGCGACAGGTAATGCTGGCAGCCTGCGATATTTACCGCCCCGCCGCTATTGACCAGTTGAAAGTATTGGGCTCGCAAATCGACGTAGACGTATATGCAGAACCGGAAAATAAAAACGCCGTAGCCATTGCACGCAACGCCATCCAACAGGCAAAAGCAACAGGCAAAAAGATTGTTATTGTAGATACGGCAGGCCGTTTGGCATTAGATGAGGTGCTGATGACCGAAATAGCCGAACTAAAAGCTGCCCTGCAACCTTCTGAAACGCTGTTTGTGGTAGATGCCATGACCGGTCAGGATGCTGTTAATACAGCGGTGGCATTCAACGAACGTATCAATTATGACGGTGTGGTTCTGACCAAATTGGACGGTGATGCCCGCGGCGGTGCGGCACTTTCTATCCGTGCAGAAGTAAACAAGCCCATCAAATTCATCAGCACAGGTGAAAAGATGGAAGCGCTGGACTACTTCTACCCCGACCGTATGGCACAGCGGATTCTGGGCATGGGCGACGTTCTCTCGCTCGTGGAACGTGCACAGCGTGCGTTTGATGAAGAAGAAGCTCGCCGAATCAATCAGAAAATCCGCAAAAATCAGCTTGACTTTAACGACTTCCTCAGCCAGTTGCAGCAAATCAAGCGCATGGGCAACCTGAAAGACCTTATCGGTATGATTCCGGGGATGAGCGCTATGATGAAGGATGTGGCCATTGACGACGACGCATTCAAGCCCATTGAGGCAATTATTCTTTCCATGACACCCAAAGAGCGCAGCAACCCCGAGTTGGTTAATAATGCAAGTCGGAAAAAACGCATTGCGGCAGGCAGCGGTACCTCCATCGTACAGGTAAACAATCTGCTCAAACAGTTTGATGCCATGCGCACCATGATGAAGAAGATGAACCAAATGAACCCTGCACAGTTGCAGAAAATGGCTAAGAAACGTCGTTAGGCTGCTGTTGCAGAAACTCCCGTACAATAGTTTCAAATTGCCGCGCACGCGCTTCCCAAGTGTTCTGCGCGGCAATTGCCATTCTTTGGGATGCTTTTTCGGGCGAATCGGTGGTTATGGCGCGGCGAACGGCAGCTATAAATGCTTCGTGCGAATCTGCCAACTCCACCACCTCTCCGAAAGAGCGGATGTCTTCCGAAAAAGCCGTTGTTACCACAGGCTTCCCTGCGGCCAAATACTCGTTGATTTTCAGCGGATAAATGCTTTTGGTGAGTGTATTACACAAAAACGGAATCAATGCACACTGTACATGTTGCAGATAGGCGGGTAAATCTTGCATGGGCTTAGTGCCTAAAAAGAACACGTTGGGCAAGCGATGCAGTCCGACGGCATCGGCTTCTATTGGCGAGGTCAGCGGCCCTATCAGTACCAGATTCATATCCGAACATTGCGCGGCAAGTTTTGCCAATAATGCAAAATCGTTGCGGGCAGCGTCTATGTTGCCGATGTAAATCGCACAAGGTTTACTCGATGGCGGCATATCATGGGGGCGCGGCAGCTTCCACACCGCCGCCCGACTGAACAGCGTTACATCTGCCGCATTGGGCAACCAATACGTATGAGGGTTTACGGCACTCATTTTTTGGTACAAAACCTTGCTTGTGGTCAGTACAAAATCGTAACTTGTAGCCATTCGCTTCTCCCCCGCAACACCATGCTTGGCAGTGTAAGATTCTTGCGAAATATCATCCACAGAATAGTAGCATTTCAGCACAGGCTGCAAGTCTTCGGGAAATTCAAATCCTGCATAAGGATAGTAAACGTTCATGAAAACCCAATGCTGCAACCGATAGCGACGCAGAACCGCTCTGAGTGCCTTCCACAGCAATTGTTCATTCAGGCTGTTAATCAGCCGATATAATTTACCCTTCGGTAAAAAATTTACAGGCAAAAAAGGGGGCAAGGTAATCACCGTCAGCAACTCCGGCCACTCGCTGTGGGTATAAAAACCGATTTTTCCCGTAAAAACCAACCTGCGATTTTGCACGGCGGGGCTGTTCCATCGGGTAATCACATCTTTCCATGTCAGCGGCTGTTCTATGTAAAAAACGCGGTTTTTATTTGCCACTGCCTTTGCCAACGAAAACGCCGTTGAGGAATAAGCGCCATCGGTACGGCTGTGTGAAAAAATAACAATGTCCTGCATTACTTGCTTTAAGCACTCTTTGCAACGAATGTAAGATTTTTTGCGTATTTTTGCTTAACTCACTTAATAAAGCAAGCATTGAAACGCCGTTTGATAACCCTTCTGTGGATTGGTTTTATTCCTTTTTTGATTTTTACTCCCCGCTTGGCATTTCCGCAGTTTACCAATGCTGCTTTAGACAGTTTGCGGCGTGAACTTTCCAAAGCATCCTCCGATACCGCCCGCATCCGTATTCAGTTGCGAATGGCCACCATTGCTTGGCGCAATGCCTATAACGAAGAAGCACTTAAATACGCCAAAGAGGCATTAAGTAGTGCAACCCAACTCAATAATGAAGCCTTACAGGCTGATGCACATCGGCTGATGGGGATTGCCTACACCAATAAAGGCGAATATGACAAAGCGATTATTCACTACGAACTGGCGCAAAGCATCTATGTTAATCTGCCTGTTATAGATACGCTCAACCTCGCCCGAACACTGAATAATATCGGCCTGCTGTACAGTTACCAAGGCTACAACTACGTGAGTTTACAATACTATCAGCGCGCCCTGCATTTGCGCAGACTCATCAAAGATAACATCGGTATTTCCAACTCCATTACCAACATCGGGCGTATCAAACTCAACTCCAAAGACTACGACAGCGCCTACTACTATTTCAGACAAGCCTACAACATTCGCCTCAAAGAAAATGATATTTATGCGATTTCGGCATCGCTGGCAGATATGGCCGAAGTTTTTCGCATGTCGGGCAAGAGCGACTCTGCGGTTGTCTATTTTCAGAAAGCCTACGAATTGTCTATCAAAAACAATGTTAAATACAACGCGGCATTTGCCCTGTCTTCCATCAGCAATATCTACGCAAGCCGCAAACAATACGCCGAGGCGCTGCGATACGCTCGCTTATCCGACTCTCTTGCAGTCAATGAGAGCAACTGGCAGCGCGTTCGCTCGCTTAATTCGCTTGCACAAGCCTATGTAGGTTTAGGCAAATTTAAAGAAGCACAGCGCGCACTGCTGGAAGCGCGGCGATTAGGCAATATTTCCCAAGCACGGGTAGAACTTGTCAATACTTATTGGGTACAGTACAAGCTCGACTCTGCCACAGGCAACTATAAAGATGCGCTCGGCTGGCTGATAAGCCATCACAATTTGAAAGACAGCATCGCTACGGCTAACAAAATCAACCAAGCGTTGGAACTGCAATACGTCCAAGAAATTAATGACAAAAATGAGGCCTTGATACTGCTGCGCGCTACCAAACAATTGCAAGAGTTACAGAAAAAGGCGCAGCATCTTTCCACGCAAATTACGTTAATTGTTATTGCTGCCTTGTTGCTTGTGGTGGCGGGAGTAGTGTATATCTGGCTGCAAACCAAGCGACAGCACCGCCAACTTGCCGAACGTCAAAAAATCATAGAGAAGTTTAACGAAGAACTTGCTGCCGGCAGCGAAGCCTACCAGCAAAAAGCATCGGAGCTGGAAGAAGTTGTTTTCCTGCTCAAAAAAACCAATGCGGAACTTAAAGAACTCAACCGCGAAAAAGACGGGTTGATGAGCATTATGGCACATGACCTCAAAACACCCTTAGACGGCATCAAAGGATTGGCAGAGGTTATCAGAATGCCGAATAACTTAGACGAAAACCAGTTGGAATGTTTGCGGCTGATAGAACTTTCGGTAGAACGGGGCGTTTCATTAATTGAAGATATTTTATTCCTCAATGCACACGAAGGCCACCATCAGCCCCCCAAATTTGAACAAATTGACTTGCGGCAGTTGCTGGAATCATACATGCAAACACACATTAACCACGCTGCCAAAAAACAGATTGAGTTTGAGTGGCAAAACGAAGTGTATGTACCTATCATATCAGATGCAAAACTTCTGTTGCGAATTATTGACAACCTCCTCTCCAATGCCATTAAATTCACCTTCACAGGCTATAAAGTCAGTTTTCATGCAGGCATTGACGACGAGAAGTTAGTTATCAGCGTTTCCGACCAAGGACAAGGCATCCCGATTGATGAACAAAAATGGTTGTTTACCAAGTTCAAACGCCTCAGTGCCATCCCCACCGGCAACGAAAGCAGCACAGGTCTCGGGCTTGCCATCGTCAAGCAACTGGTAGATGAACTGCACGGTGAAATAAAGGTAGACAGTGCCAAGGGCGTAGGTTCTACCTTTACCATATATTTGCCGCTGCAACCTGTTTAAGCATAAAACCATATGAAAGTCGGCCTATTTGTCCCCTGCTACATAGACCAGTTCTATCCACAGGTAGCAATAGCTACATTGCAGATATTGGAACGCCTCGGATTAGCGGTAGAATACCCCCTCAACCAGACTTGCTGCGGGCAGCCGATGGCAAACAGTGGCATGGAAAACGAAGCGAAACCGACCATGCAATTGTTGGTGCAAAATTTCAGCAAGTTTGATTACATCGTAGCTCCTTCGGGGTCTTGCGTGTATCATGTGCGGAAACACTACGACATCCTCCCCCAAACCGATGAGGTCTGCCATGTGCGAACCCACACCTACGAGCTCTGCGAATTTTTAACCGACATCCTGAAAATCACCGATTTAGGCTCTTCATTCCCTTTCCGAACAGGTTTGCACCAGAGTTGCCACGGGCAACGCGGCCTGCGGTTGGCGCAATCTTCCGAAATTGCGGGTACTCCTTTCTCAAAAGTTCGCCGTTTATTGGAAAACGTGCAGGGCATTAGCCTGACCGAATTGCGCCGCACAGACGAGTGCTGCGGTTTTGGCGGCACTTTTGCCGTTTCCGAAGAAGCCGTATCGGTTAAAATGGGGCTCGACCGCATTGAAGACCACATTGCCGCGGGTGCGGAAGTCATCACCGGCACCGATACCTCCTGCCTGATGCATTTAGAAGGTCTGCTGAAAAGACAAAAGCGCAATGTACGGGTAATGCACATTGCCGAAATTCTGAACAGTCGCGCCTAAACTTTCTATTCCTTCACTAACTCAAATACTGCCGTGCCTAAAACAGGCAGGTGCAATAAAACCCCTTCCGATTGCGCTTGCCAAGCACTGCAAGGCAACACACTGTCATTAAACAACACCCCGCGCAACTGATAATTGCCGTTTGCATCTAATCCCATTGCCTGCCATGCCGCCTCGGGTATGCGCAGGCGAAAATCTTTCCCTGCAAAAGCGTCAAAATTGACCACAATCAACAATTTTTGCTTGTCGGTAAAGCGCAGAAAAGCATACTGTCGCGCATCGTCATAGCCTGCCGCTTTGCCGCCGTTGTTGGCGGCTTGCAAGTCGTACAGCCTGCCGTTGGTAATTGCTTCGTTGTTTTTGGCAAAATTGAGCAATGCCGCATAGTTAGCCCGAAGCGTTTTCTGCCAACCTTCCAACTGTCCGCCGTCAAATTTGCCGCCGTTCATCCATCGCTGGTGCATCGGTACACCCCAAAAATCAAAGATGGTGGTGCGCCCGTCTTCGCCGGCAAATCCCTCCGCTCCTGCCCCGGGTTCACCAACCTCTTGCCCGAAATACATCATCACGGGGCCGCTGTTCAACATCGCACTGACAGCCATCAACGGGATGCCTTTGTAGGAATCAATCGCAAAAAACGGGCTTGGCAGGCGCTGCTCGTCGTGGTTTTCCAAAAAGCGCAACATGCGGCTGTTCAATGCACCCAATTGTTGCCAATTTTGCGGGATGTCATTGGCACTTGTCCTGCCCTGAATCACGGCTTTGAGCGTATCGTACAAACCGACTTTGTCATACAGATAGTCAAATTTGCCTTTCAAAACATAATTTTCGTACTCATTCGGATTGTAGATTTCGGCTACAAATACCAATTGCGGATATTGTTTTTTCACCTGCGGAATGCACCACTCCCAAAACTCAACAGGTACCATTTCCGCCATGTCGCAACGAAACCCATCTACGCCTTTGGCTGCCCAAAACAGCAGAATATCGCGCATTTTCAGCCATGTATCGGGGGTAGGGTTGAAATATTTGGCTCTTCCGTTTACATAATCCACACCATAATTCAACTTGACAGTTTCAAACCAATCATGAACCGACGGGGTGGCAGAAAAGACATCATTGCCGGTTGCTTTGGCCGGATTTTCGGCAAAAATGCCGTCTTTGCCTTTGATACGGACGCTGTCGGGCAGTTGGTATTCGGCGGGCACCTGAAAGGCCTGCCCGGGCAGGTAGTAAAAATTATTTTGCGGCGAAAACGCCTTCGTGCGGTCATCTTTTTCACCCAAATCAACCACGCCCTTGGGTTTGGCATCCGAGCGATAGCTGCGTGCCACGTGGTTCGGCACAAAATCTATCAATACTTTTAGCCCTTCGGCATGTGTACGCTTCACCAACGCCTCAAACTCTGCCATGCGTTTTTTAGGATTAACGGCCAAATCGGGGCATACATCGTAGTAATCTTTGATGGCATAAGGCGAGCCTGCCCTACCCTTAACCACGTCAGGGTCATCCTGTGGGATTCCCAGTGCCGTATGGTCGCTCATGGTCGCATGTTCTATCACACCCGTGTACCATACGTGCGTAGTACCCAGTTCCTTAATGCCGCGCAGTGCCTCGGAAGTAATGTCGTTAAACTTCCCTACCCCGTTTTCTTCTTTTGAGCCGTAGAATTTATTGGTCGTATTTTTATTGCCGAACAAGCGCACCAGCAGTTGGTACACAATGATTTTATGATTTTCTACGGGGGCTTGTAACAGATTCGGGTCGTTCATATGGTTATTTTTTTGTGCAAAAGTCATACTTTGCCATAAGCAAACGAGCAGCAAAATGCTGCAAAAAGCAGGAAGTTTCATGCAAGCGTTCAGTTTAGCCGATTCAATCTTACAAAGCAGGTCTATAAAAAGCAAACTATTTGCGCCTACGTTCAAATAACCCCTCCAAGTAGTTTCCCCGATGGAAAATCAAGCATAGACAATAACCCTTTTTCGTAGAAGCGCACATCTTGCTGCCGGTTAGTATTAGACTTATACAAGAGAGCAAGGGTTTTACGAAAAGTGATTGTGTAAATATTTGAAAAACAAGCATTTAAACCTGACATGTCTTGAAAATCTGTCAGTTTTGTGTACTTGGATAGTTTTCAGAGGATTTGCAGGATTTACAGATGTCTGAAAAAAGAAAAGCCCTACCAATTGGCAGGGCTTTTTATCTATGAAAGAAAGATTAGTTAGTCTTAGTTGATGATTTCAGTTACCTGACCTGCACCTACTGTACGACCACCTTCGCGGATAGCGAAACGCAGACCTTTCTCCATCGCTACTTCTTTCTGCAATGTTACAGTGATAGTGATGTTATCACCGGGCATAACCATTTCAACGCCTTCAGGCAGAGAGATAGTACCTGTAACGTCAGTTGTACGGAAGTAGAACTGAGGGTTGTAGCCTTTAAAGAATGGTGTATGGCGGCCACCTTCTTCTTTAGACAGAACGTAAACTTCTGCTTTGAATTCGGTGTGAGGCTTCACAGAACCGGGCTTACAGATAACCATACCACGGCGGATAGCGTCTTTGTCAATACCGCGCAGCAGCAGACCTACGTTATCACCTGCTTCGCCGCGGTCTAACAGTTTGCGGAACATTTCCACACCTGTTACAGTTGATTTCAGACCTTGAGCACCCATACCGATGATATCTACTGCATCACCTACGTTTACTACACCGCGCTCGATACGGCCTGTAGCTACAGTACCACGACCGGTGATAGAGAACACGTCTTCAACAGGCATCAGGAATGGCTGATCAATCAGACGCTCAGGCAGAGGAATATAGTTATCAACCGCATCCATCAATTGCTCAACAGTAGCAACCCACTTAGGTTCACCGTTCAGAGCACCCAGTGCAGAACCACGAATTACAGGGATTTCGTCGCCGGGGAATTCGTAGAAGCTCAAAAGCTCGCGGATTTCCATTTCAACCAAATCCAACAGTTCAGGGTCGTCCACCATGTCAACTTTATTCATAAACACCACCAGCGCAGGTACACCTACCTGACGAGCCAGCAGGATGTGCTCACGAGTTTGAGGCATTGGACCGTCAGTAGCAGCTACTACGATGATAGCACCGTCCATTTGGGCAGCACCGGTAACCATGTTTTTCACATAATCGGCGTGACCAGGGCAGTCTACGTGAGCGTAGTGACGCTTTTCAGTTTGATATTCTACGTGAGCGGTGTTGATAGTGATACCACGTTCTCTTTCTTCGGGAGCGTTGTCAATTGAAGAAAAGTCACGCTTTTCAGCAAGACCTTTTTCAGAGAGAACTTTGGTGATAGCAGCGGTAAGTGTAGTTTTACCGTGGTCAACGTGTCCGATTGTACCTACGTTTACGTGAGGTTTGGAGCGGTCAAACGTCTCTTTAGCCATTTTGATAATTAGTTAAAACGATGTTATAAAATTTTTGATGTATTGAGCCGTTGAGCAGAATTGAACTGCCGACCTCTTCATTACCAATGAAGTGCTCTACCCCTGAGCTACAACGGCTTGTTCAAAAGTCGTAGTAAAATAAGAGCGGGAGACGAGGCTCGAACCCGCGACCTACAGCTTGGAAGGCTGTCGCTCTACCAACTGAGCTACTCCCGCATATAAGAAGTAAAACAAGTGGGGAGAGAAGGATTCGAACCTTCGAAGTCGTAAGACAACGGATTTACAGTCCGTCCCATTTGGCCGCTCTGGAATCTCCCCAAGAGTATTATTTCCTCAATGTACTACCGACTTCAATTCTGAAATGGTGCGCAAAGTTATGTGCTTTCTCTATTTCCGCAAAGGTTTGCAAAAAAAAAGTTGAGACTTTTTGTGCCTCAACTTTCAAATATTTTCCAAGTGGCAATTATCTTTTTGATTTTCAACAACTTACAAAAAATACCGACTAGCTTTTATTTCTGCTTTTCTTTGGCATCAGGCACTTTCAGCTTGTCGTTTTTGCCAATACCGCTCAAAATCTCGATGTTGATGCCGTCGGAAAGGCCTGTTTTTACCAAACGTTTCTCAAATTGCTGATTGGCTTTTTCTACTTCTACGAATACGCTGTCCTTTTTGCCGAACTGCAAGGTGCTCTCTTTGATGGCCAATACCTGACGGCGAGTATCGAGCACGATGTCTGCATTGGCACTGTATCCCGCTCGGATGTAGTCGCCGGGCTCGAGCAGTACTTTGGCGCGAATATCAAATTTTACCGCACCTTCCTCGGTTTTTCCCTTGGGGGCGATGTACTCTAATTCTGCTTTAAACGTTTTGTCGGGGATAGCGCCAATGGTCAGGTTGAGGGGCATACCCACCTTAATTTTGCCTACTTCCGACTCATCTATTTTGCCTTCAAAAATGAGGCTGTTCATGTCTGCAACAATAGCTACCGTAGTGCCTTCGTTAAAATTGTTGCGCTCAATAACCGAAGAGCCGGCTTTTACGGGAACATCCAGCACGGTGCCGTCGAGTGTAGAATAGACTTCGTTGGAAATACGTCCGGAGTTTTGCAGCACATTCTGGCGGATAATGTCCAAATCGCGCTCGGCGGCGGCAAGTGCTTCTTTGCGAATGTTGTAATCTAATTGCAACCGCGTGAGTTCCTGTTGAGAAATGGCTTTTTGAGCAAACAGTTTTTCGCCGCGTTCTTTCTCTATGCGGGCAGTTTCAAAGTTGGCACGCGCCGTTTCTAACTGATTTTCGGCGTTATTAATGGTGCGCAGGTCGCTGTTTTTACCTGCCAAGTTTTGCACTACGCGTACTTTGGCTATCAGTTGCCCTGCTTTAACCTGCTGCCCTGCCTCTACGTAAACGGCTTCTACCACGCCCGATACCTGAGGCTTAATTTGCACTTCGCGTCGCGGGATGATAGCACCTGTGGCTACTGTTTTTTTGACGATATCGGTAATAAAGGGCGTTTCGGTTTTGTAAATAACGGTTGGCGTTTTAGAGCGCTGTACAAAATAGTATCCCAACCATACTGTGCCGGCAACAAAGCCGAGTATCAGCAATCCGATAAAAATTTTCTTCACGAGAGCGGCGATGTTAAATCTTTTGGGTTCTTCTAACGTCATGGTGGAAGGCATGCTCATAAGCGTATTGGTTTTCAAAGGTAAATGATGCAAATGAATGTGATAAAGTTGCACCTACCTTCACCAATAGCATACCTTGTTTTGTAAATTACTGATTAACAATATTTTGCGTTTAAGCAACCGTTGCAAACTGTTCGTTAGTGAACAGCGTGGCGTTCAACTTAGTACATGTGCTGCCCGCCATTGATGGCGTAGTTGGCACCGGTGATAAAACTACTGTTAGGCGATGCCAAGAAGGATACCAAAGCGGCAATTTCATCGGTTCCGCCAAACCTTCCTACGGGGATTTCGGGGAGAATGCGCTTGTTGCGCACCTCTTCGGGAATTGCCAGCACCATATCGGTGGCGATGTAGCCCGGAGAGATGGTGTTTACCGTAATGCCTTTGCGCGCTACTTCCAGCGCAAGGGTTTTGGTGAGCCCATGGATGCCGGCCTTTGCTGCCGCATAATTAACTTCGCCAAACTGCCCTTTCTGCGCACTGATGGACGATATATTGATGATTCGCCCGTAACCGCGCTCTATCATGGGGTTAATCACATGGCGGCAGCAGTTAAAAACGCCGTATAAATTAACCTTGATGACCGCATCCCAGCGTTCAAATGTCATTTTGCGAAACTGACCGTCTTGCGTCAGGCCTGCACAATTGACAAGGACATCTATGCCGCCCACTTCCTGCTCAATAGCTTGTATCATTTTGCCCACGCCCTCAAAGTCTGCCACATCTGCTTGGTACATATCGAACTGCAAACCGCTTTCCTGCATCTGCAAACGCCATTTTTCGGCTTTTTCCCATGTTTTGTAGGTAGCTACCACGCGGTAACCATCGGCAGCCAGTTGTTTGCAAATAGCAGTACCAAGCCCTCCGGTAGCACCGGTAACAAGGGCAACGTATCGGTTATGGGCATCCATAGCACAAGTCAGGTTGATTTTTTTTCAGGGTTTCAAAATTAAGCGGATTGTACTAAAAGTAAATTTTTTGTTTAATTTGAACGCGGCGAATTTATCCTCAAAAACTCATGAATCAGGATTCCCCTTTGTTGATAGAAACCGCTTGGGAGGTTTGCAATCAGGTAGGCGGTATTTATACGGTTATCAGAACTAAAATTCCGGCCGCAGTGGCTGCATGGAAAGAAAACTACTGCTGTTTAGGGCCTTATATACATCCGAACGTGCAGGCAGAATTTGAACCTGCCGATTCGGGAGATTATGACAATCCGATAGGCAGAGCCGTACAAAAAATGCGCGAGTCGGGTTTTGAGGTGCATTATGGGTATTGGTTAGTAACGGGCAAACCCCGAGTAGTGCTTTTCAATCCGTACAGCGTCTATCATCGGCTGGGGGACATTAAATACGAACTGTGGGAGCACCACAAAATAGGTACACCCGACAACGTAGAACTGATTAATCAGGTAGTTGCCTTTGGCTACATGGTGAAAGAATTTTTTATTCGCCTTGCCGATGGGCAAAACACCAAGCAAAAAATTATCGGACATTTCCATGAATGGATGGCAGGCACGCCCATTCCCGAAATTCGCTACCTGAATCTGCCTGTTACGATGGTGTTTACCACACATGCCACACTGCTGGGGCGCTACTTGGCAATGAATGACCCCGATTTCTACAACCACCTGCCCTTCCTGAACTGGGCACACGAAGCGCGGCATTTCAATATTGAACCTTCGGTAGCCATGGAGCGGGCAGCAGCACACGGCGCACAGGTATTCAATACAGTAAGCGATGTTACGGGCGAGGAGTGCATTCACTTGCTGGGGCGCAAACCCGACAATGTAGTGCCCAACGGATTGAACATTGAGCGGTTTGTAGCCCTGCATGAGTTCCAAAATTTGCACTTGGAATATAAAAAGCAGATTCATCGCTTTGTGATGGGGCATTTTTTCCACAACTACAAGTTTGATTTGGACAAAACGCTGTATTTCTTCACCTCGGGGCGCTATGAGTACCGCAACAAAGGGTTTGACCTGACACTGGAAGCACTTGCCCGCCTCAACGGGCTGATGCGCCTGTATGATATAGACGTTACGGTGGTCATGTTTTTTGTTACCAAACGTCCGTTTACAAGCATCAACCCCTTTGCACTGCATACCCGCGCCATGCTGGAAGAAATCCGCCAGACCTGTAAATCCATCACCGAACAGATTGGCGAGCGGATGTTTAACGAAGTGGCAGGCGGCATCTCCCCCAAACTGCCACCTTTGGAAACGTTCGTAGATGATTACTGGCGGCTGCGATTGCGCCGTACCGTGCAAAGTTGGCGCAGTAAAACCTTGCCGATGGTAGTTACCCACAACCTTGTGGACGACCAAAAAGACGAAATCCTGAACTTCCTTCGCGTTTCGCAATTGGTTAATCATCCTTACGATAAGGTTAAAATTGTTTACCATCCTGATTTTATTTCGCCCGCGAGCCCATTGTTCGGCATGGAATACAACCAATTTGTGCGCGGTTGCCACTTGGGTATTTTCCCAAGCTACTACGAGCCTTGGGGATATACACCGTTGGAATGTATGGCAAGCGGTGTGCCTTCGGTAACAAGCGACCTTTCGGGCTTCGGCGACTATGCCATGAAAAACCTCCGCGATTACGAAGAGAAAGGTGTTTACATTATCAATCGTTACAATCGCTCGTTCAACGATTCGGCCAATCAGTTGGCAGAGCAGATGTTCCGCTTTGTGCAAATGAGCCGCCGCGACCGCATTTCGCAGCGCAATAAGGTAGAAGCTGCTTCCGTGGACTTTGACTGGAGCCGCCTCTACCGCCATTATCAGGAATCTTATCAGATGGCGCTGGAGCGGTTTTAAGTATCAAACAAAAGCCGCCGCGAAGTAACGCAATGCCTACCGGTAAGTTTTGCAGATTGCTCGCTATTTAACATCGAGCAACCACCTTTGACGCTTTTAGGCTTTTTACGCAGCGGAGTTATGATACAGCTCAAAAAAAGCACAGAGCCATGGATAAAGTAGAAACACAACTTTTTCAGGAAATAAGCCTGATTATAGAGGAGAGTAAAAATGCAGTAGCCGTATCTGTAAATGCAGAAATGACTATGCGAAATTGGCGTGTGGGAAAACTCGTCAAGCAAACAATTTTACAAGGCGAAAGAAGCGAATATGGCAAACAGTTAATTAAGAATATCGCACAGCAACTTTCTTTGAGGTTTGGCAATACATGGAATGACAAAATGCTTTGGCATTGCAGCAAGTTCTTTTCTTCCTTCCCCGATGAGCAAATTGTCGCCGCACTGCGGAGAGAATTAACATGGACGCATCTCAAAAATATTGCTTACATAGATGATCCACTCAAACGCGAGTTCTATCTGGAAATGTGCAAGTTAGAACGATGGAGTACGCGAGCCTTACAAGAACACATCAAATCAATGCTCTATGTAAGCAGGTGAGCAGATTAATGCGTTCTTTTTTATTTTACCGAAGAGTGCGCAAAGGTTTAACCGCAATGTATACAAAGAAAAGACTCATCATAAAAACACTCAGTGCTCTTCGCGTAATACTCAGCGGGCTTTGCGGTAAATTTGAAAGGCCGTTTTAACTTGCTCACTAATACAAAACAATCAATCCAATCATTAACAACCCATCTGAAAAACCTACCCCATGAGAAAAAAAATTGTAGCCGGCAATTGGAAAATGAACCTCACCCGCGAGCAAGGAACTATTCTGATTTCCGAAGTGGTCAATATGGTGCATGACGAGGTAAACTCCCGCGTACAGGTTGTGCTTTGTATGCCTTTCCCCTATTTGGGATTTGCCAAAAAACTTTTCCAATCGCAAGCCAATATTGCGCTGGGAGCACAAAACTGCCACGAAAAACCGGCAGGCGCTTACACGGGCGAAGTATCCGCACCAATCCTCCGCTCGTTTGAAGTGGACTACGTGATTTTGGGGCACAGCGAACGCCGCGAATATTTCAAGGAAACCGATGCGGTGCTGGCCGAAAAAGTGCGGCAAGTGCTGGCCAACGGTATGACACCCATTTTCTGCTGCGGCGAATCGCTGGAATTGCGCCAAAGCGGCGACTATATCGGGTTTGTCAAGCAGCAACTGACCGACGGGCTGTTCCACCTTTCGGCAGAGGATTTCGGCAAAATAGTGATTGCCTACGAGCCCATTTGGGCGATTGGCACGGGGCTTACTGCCAGTGCGGAACAGGCGCAGGAAATGCACGCCGCCCTGCGCGAGCACATTGCAGCGCATTACGGCGCTGCCGTTGCAAGCCATACAACGTTGCTCTACGGAGGCAGTTGCAATGCCAAAAATGCCCCCGAACTCTTCGCCTGCCCCGATGTGGACGGCGGACTGATTGGCGGGGCATCGCTCAAATCGCGCGAGTTTGTCAATATTTGCAAAAGTTTTCCTGCCCAAGGATAATATCGGCGTACGTATTTCGGAGAGTTTGCCGTTGCGCGCCGCCGTTGCATGTCTCTAACCAAAAAAGCCTGACAGGTATTGACGACCTGTCAGGCTTAAAATTTAGTTTTGAATATTTTTTACAAGCTACTTGTGTGTTTGTGTAACCGCCGACTTCATACTGCAAAGTCAAAAAAATACACAAACCTGCATTGTCTGCCTGAAAGTCGCATTTTAAAGAAAAGTTACCGCAAACTGCCTAAAAGCTCCAACCGATGCTGATATGTGGCAGGGGAACCCATTGCAAGCGGTCGGTACTGCGTGAAAAATGATAAATCATCGGATAAGCGCCTGCTTGCCAAGTAAAACCGCCTTCAGGCTTGCGGTAGCGATAACCGATGCGCGGCAACAGCAACTGCTCGCGCTTGGGCTGCCATGCCACGTTTTCCTCAATCACACCTGCCGTGGAAGAGGAAGCAAGTGTGCCCGTCAGCACTTCGGCACGCGAAGCTGAAAAGTGTACCCCAAAATCCAAATGATGGCGATTAGAATTTTTACCCAACACATAGCTGTAATCAACACCCGAAGTAAGGGCATGTGTCCATTCATGGCGCACGGTAAACGGCCTGTCTGAACCTTTCACTACGCTTAAACCATAGTGCAGGCTTGCAAATAATTTATGTCGGGATGCCTGATAAATCAAACGTTCATAACCAAAACCTGTCATAGAAGTACCCAATAAGCCATTTACACTGACTGAGTTCTTAGCTACGGGTGTTTCTGATACATTTAATGTGGTTTGTGCAGAGAGAGTGGAAATAATACAAGCAGAAAATGCCAATAAAATTGCAATAGCAAAAATTGATTGCTTCATTTTTTAATGATGTTTTGTTCGTAAGATGAGAATGCATTTGATGGTGAAGCAAAAATAAGCATACAAATCATAAAAGCTTCAAATTGCAAAAAACTACATGTTGCAACATGTAGTTTTTTGCATATTAGCCTGATTACTTTTTCAACCAATCGCCAATGCCGTATGGGTCTTCCAATGGTGCGGAAACGTGCTCGTGTTTAATCTGCCATTGCCCCTGCGCATTTTGGCGCATCACAAAAGTTGCCCGAAACTTTACGGTAAAATCGCGTTCCCGCACATTGACCGTTAGCACAATCATGCCGCCAATCCATGCCATCGTGCCTTCTGTCTCGCAAAAAGGGCCTTCTACCCACTCAATGGATTTAAGTGTAAGCGGCGAATGGCAGAAATCAGCCCATCCTTTTGATATTTTTTCGTAGCCAAGCGTGGTATAGCGCGGCCCTTCCAAAATCACATAGGTTTCTTCCGAAGGCACATAGCTTGCGCAGATATCAGCTACGCGTTTTTCAATAATAGCCCGATAAAAGGCATCATTAGCGGCTAAAACAGGGTTCATAAGGCAATGAAGGTTAAATTTGCAGCAATTTACGTTAAACCTTAAAAGCAAGATTTATCATGCAAACGAAAACAACCAAAGGAATCGTCTTTTTGCTTCTCTTCACGCTTGCGCTGGGCAGTTGCCAAAAGTGGAAAAGCAGCAGCAATACAGCCAAAGGCGGCGTGATTGGTGCAGGCGCAGGTGCTGTTATAGGCGGTGCAATCGGCAGCCGTTCTAAAAATACAGCCGCAGGTGCCATCATTGGCGGTGCAGTAGGCGGTGTGGCCGGTGCCATTATCGGCCGCTATATGGACAAACAGAAAAAGGAACTGGAAGAACAGATAGAAAAGGATAACAAAAACCGCCCTGCCGACGAACAGGTAAAGGTAGAGCGTGTGGGAGAAGGCATTCAGGTTACGATGGGCTCGGGCATTTTGTTCGATTTCAACAAGGCCACTTTGCGCCCCGAAGCCCGCAAAAGCCTGACTACCATGGCCGAAACTTTTAAGAAGTACAGCGATACCGATATCCTGATTACGGGACATACCGATAACATAGGCTCGGATGAGGTAAACAATCGCCTTTCGCAACAGCGCGCCGATGCGGTTGCCAATTACCTCGCATCGCTGGGCATTGACCGCAAACGCCTGCTGACCCGCGGGTTAGGAAAAACCGAGCCGGTAGCCGACAACAGCACCCCACAAGGCCGCCAACAGAACCGCCGCGTAGAAATGGCCATCTATGCCAATGAAAAATTGAAAAAAGATGCGGCAGAAGGCAAAGTAAAAGTGGACTAAATGCCGATTAGGTAAAGTTTTTTTGTTACCTTGCCTTGCATTTTTAATTACAATACAATGTCAAAAACACAAGCACAAACCGGCGACCGTGTAGCAGTTCATTACACAGGCCGATTTTTAGACGGGCAGGTATTCGATACATCACTGGCGCGCAACGAGCCGCTTGAATTTGTTGTCGGAGCCGGCCAAATGATTAAAGGATTCGACGAGGCTGTTTTGGGTATGATGCTCAATGAACAGAAAACCGTTACGCTTGCTCCCGAAGACGCTTATGGCGTTCGCAACGAACAATATATCATCAGTATTCCTGTTTCGCAATTACCGGCAGACCTCAACCCCCAAATCGGTGATGAATTGGTGCTGCGCTTGCAGGACGGCAACAATTTCCCCGTTATTGTTGCAGACCTGAACGCCGATACCATCACGCTGGATGGCAACCACCCGATGGCGGGCAAAACACTGGTTTTTGATATCCAATTGCTCGAAATCGCATAAAGTATGCCGCCTTTGTGCAGCATTATTACAGTAACTTACAATGCCGCTGCGGCGCTCCGCAAAACAATGGAGAGCGTGGCGGCATTAACTTTTACCAATTTTGAGTGGATTGTCGTAGACGGTGCCTCCAAAGACGAAACAATCGCATTATTGACCCGATTTACCGAACAGCACCCGCATATCCACATGCGATGGGTTTCCGAAAAAGACCGAGGTATTTACGATGCGATGAATAAAGGTATCAACTTGGCACAAGGGCAGTGGGTTTGCCTGATGAATGCAGGCGATGTTTTCCATTCACCGCAGGTTTTGTCGCAAATTTTTGCCGACGGCAGCCCTGCCCCTGATGTCATTTATGGCAATTACCACATCCTGTATCCCTATGGTTTTGCCAAAGCCAAGCATACCCCTGCTGCTCCTCCTCCCTTGTGGCAGGGAATGGTTATCAACCACCAGAGTTTGCTGATACGCACCGAATGGGCGCAGCGTTTCCCCTATCGTTTAGACTCCATTGCCGCCGACTATATCCAACTGGCTACCATGCTGACGCAAGGCGCTGTTTTTCAACATGTTGATATTTTCATTGCCGATTACGAGGACGGCGGGCAGAGTTCGCAACGAAAGGAGCGCTACCTCACCGACTGCCGTGATACAGCGCTGCAACTGTTTCCCGAAAAAGCAACGCATATCCAAAAGCATTTCAAGCGCTTGCTTAAGCAACACCGCTTCAATCAATCTATACAAAGCATACTGCCGCCGAGCATATTCTATTGGCTCATGCGTACCAAATATTTCTTAATGAAGTTTTTGTAAAATTCAACAGGATGAAGTTGAATTTTACTTCAACGCAATGTTAAAAATCGGTCTTTTCTTGACAAAGTCTTAAATCTGCTTTCATGTTGAGTTGATTTTTAATGCAGTCCTTTGCGTCAAAATTGTGCAAGACTGCTATGAAAAAATTCTCTACATTTTACAAAATTGTCGGCTGCCTGTCTGTAACGGCATTGGCACTAACCGCATGTAATTCCTCAAAAAATGAGGAGGTGAACAAGGTCGTATTGAAAGACCACTCCGTTACGCCGGCATTGGTCAAAAAGATGCCCGGATTTGAGAATATCCAAGTTTTTTCACTGTTTGGCAGTGATGATAAATTGGCTGCTTCTCCTAACTTCGTATTTGGCGGTTCTGCCGACGGTGCGGGCATGATGAAACTGCCCAACGGTCAATATGCGCTGCTGGTTAATCACGAAGACAATTTTGCTGTTTCACGGCTTGTATTGGACGAAACTTTCAAACCTGTTTCGGCAGAGTACGTATTAAACTCCACCGGTGGCATCTGGCGTTTGTGTTCGGCAACACTGGCTACTCCCGAAGAGCACGGCTTCGGCCCGCTGTTTCTTACTTGCGGCGAAAGCGGTGAGGAGTCTCGCACGCATGGTTTGAACCCTACCGACCCTGCCACAATGGCAAGCAGCAGCCGCGAGCTGCCCGGTTTGGGTCGTTGGAGTGCTGAAAATGCCGTACCGTTGAACAAAAACGCTTATCCGGGCCGTACAGTTATTCTCATTGGTGATGACGACAGCGGTACTACCGGTGGTGGACAAGTTGCCATGTACGTCAGCGACCGCGTAGGCGATTTGGCCAATGGCAAATTGTACATGATGCGCCGCACCGACCGCAATCAACGTGAAATGGATATGCGCTTAGGCACTACTTACGACGTAGAATTTGTAGAAGTTGAAAATCACACGGCATTGACCGGCCGCCAAATTAACGAAGCCGTAAACCGTTTGGGTGCCATTGCTTTCGGCCGCGTAGAAGATATTGACTACCGCAAGGGTTCTGCTGCCAACAACCGTGAGCTTTATTTCTGCGTAACAGGCCAGAACAACACAGGCGTAAATGCCGGCTACAGCCGCACCAAATACGGCCGTGTTTATAAACTCAATCTGGATGCCAACAACCCGTTGAGAGGTAAATTGGAAGTAATTCTCGACGGCGACGACCGCCAAGGCCCTGCTCGTTTGTTCCAAAACCCTGACAATATTTTCGTAGGGGAAAATTATGTGTACATCCAAGAAGATCCCAACGGTTATGGTGATGAAACCCACGATGCCTATATTTATCAGTACGATATTCGCAGCAAGCAACTGCGCCCCGTGATTGAGTGTGACCATCGCCGAGATGCTCCGGATGCAGCTAAATACAATGTCAATGGTCGTTCCCGATTCGGTTCATGGGAGTACGGTGCTATGATTGACGTTTCTGACCTGTTGGGCAGCCCCGATACGTATGTAATTTGCGTACAACCACACACTTGGCGCGGCACACAATACCGCGGTGTTGATGGTGGTACGCTACGCCCGAACGAAGACCAAGCCAGCCAGCTCATCGTTATCAAAGGTTTACCAAAATAATTTTATCACATCTACAATTTTCAAACCTGTCAGGCCTAAAAATCTGACAGGTTTGTTGCCATAATATCTTGTTTATGACAAAAAATTTACTATTCATCGCTTGCTTGCTATTTGCCGCATCTTGTTATTTCATGGCAGGCCGCCACAAAGAAGATACCGCCGAGTTGAGCTATCGCCTGTACGTGCACTACATCAACCGCCTGATGGCAAGTGCTGAGGTAATGCAGCAAATCGTTCGCCAAACCGATGATGAAAAAGCCGTTCAGGAAAGTTTCAAAAAGGCGCGTTTGATTTACAAAAAAATAGAGCCCATAGCCGAATACTACAACCCGACCACTGCCCGAAGCATCAACGGGCCGGCAATCCCCGAAGCTGAAATCTATGATGCCAAAGTTTTGCCTCCGCAAGGCTTTCAGGTGATAGAAGAACTCATTTTTCCATACGATAAATCGCAAAAAAACGAACTCATAGAACAAGTTAATGCGCTGGTTGTCAATATCAAGCATTTAAAATATACAGCCGAGAGCAATACTTTTACCGATGCGCACCTGTGGGATGCTTTGCGCCTGCAATTGTTCCGCATGGCTGCCATGGGCATTGCAGGGTTTGATTCGCCCGTAGCGTTTCTTTCCATTGAAGAAGCTGCGGCATCTTTGGAAGGCATCAAAGAATTTGTCAGCATCTATACCAAGCAGGAAGCACTAATGAAAAAATTGGACAGTGCTATCCTGTTTTTGCAACAAAACCCTGATTTTGAAACATTTGACCGTTTTCACTTTATCAAAAACCATCTGAATCCGCTGGGGCAACAGATGTTGGCGGCTCAAAACGCCCTTGCCATTCCTGTTTTTGACAAAGAAAATCGCATTTTTTATGCGCAGGCAGCACACTTGTTCCATTACGAATATCTGAATCCCGAATTTTTCAAGCCTGCCGCATCCGTAGCCGGCACTCCCGAATTGCTGAACCTTGGCAAAGCGCTTTTCTACGACCCGCAACTTGGGGGCAACAACAGCCGCAATTGTGCCTCTTGCCACCGTCCCGACAAAGCATTTACCGACGGCTTGGCAAAAAGCAGGGCTTTTAATGGCAAAGATTTTATCAGCCGCAACGCGCCTACACTGTGGAATGCCACTTTTCAGGCCACACAGTTTTTAGACGGGCGGGCTGTTTTCATGGAAGACCAAATCCGCGATGTGTTGGCTGCACCCAACGAGATGCACAGTTCGGTAGAAGAGGTTGTCAAAAAAATCAATGCATCGCCTGCCTATCGGGAACAATTTGCCAAAGCCTTTGGCAGGGCAGCAGACGCACCCGTTTCCGAGCAGGAATTTCTCAATGCACTTGCAGCCTATTTGCACTCGTTGGTTGCGCTCAACTCCCGTTTTGACCGCCATATGCGCGGCGAAGGTGAGTTGCTCACCAAAGAAGAAATCCACGGATTTAATTTGTTCATGGGCAAAGCCAAATGCGGCACTTGCCACTTTATGCCATTCTTCAACGGGTTAGTGCCGCCTCATTTTATTCATACCGAAAGCGAAGTTATAGGTACGCCTGCCCAACCTGACACAATCCATGCAAAAATTGATGACGATTTAGGCAAATATCGCCTGCATCAGTTTGATATTTTTAAATTTTCGTTCAAAACCTCTACCGTTCGCAATACAGCCTTGACCGCCCCCTATATGCACAACGGCGTGTATCAAACATTGGATGAAGTGATTGATTTTTACAATCGGGGAGGCGCTGCCGGTATTGGTATTCAATTGGAAAACCAAACGCTGCCACCCGACCCGCTGAACCTGACTGCTGCCGAGAAAAAAGCACTCATCGCTTTCATGCACAGCCTGACCGATACAGTGCGAACCGCTTACATTTCGTCTAAACAAGTCGTCCAATAAGACCGATGGAAAAACTTACCAAAGACCGCCGCCATGCGTTGAAGTTGGGCGGTATTATGCTGTGTGCCTTTGCTTGCGGGAAACCCGATGCAGTACTGCCTGTTGGGGACAAGCCTTTTGAAATTTTACTTACCGAAGGGCAGGCAAAGGCCTTGCAGCAAGTCGGCGGATTTGTATTTGCAGGGCAGTTTTTTGTCATGCGCCTTTCTGCCGCCGAGTTTCGCGTGCTTTCGCGATGGTGTACCCATGCAGCGGGTGCGCTCCGTTTCAATGCAGGTGCAAACTTGTTGGAGTGCCCCGTGCACGGTTCTGTATTCAGCACGGAGGGGACAGTATTGCAAGGGCCGGCCAATGCTCCGCTCAAACGCTATCGCTATGAGCTGCGGCAAGACAAGCTGCTTGTTTTTCCCGATTAAACCTTACCAGTCAATCTCTTGCAAGCCGCGGCTGCGCAAGTACTCGTTGGCTTTGCTGAAATGTCGGCAGCCAAACCAACCCTTATCGGCTGCAAAGGGCGAAGGATGCGCCGCCGTAAGCACCAAATGGCGGGTTTTGTCAATAAACTTGCCTTTTTCTTGTGCGTATTTGCCCCAAAGCATGAAAACCAAGCCTTCTTTCTGTTCGGCTAACAGGTGAACGACCGCATCGGTAAAGGTTTCCCAGCCTTTTTTCTGATGCGAGCCGGGCGTATTGGCGCGGACGGTCAGCGTGGCATTGAGCAGCAGTACGCCCTGTGATGCCCAGCGTTCCAAATTACCTGTTTTAGGAATCGGCTTGCCTAAGTCGGCATGAATTTCTTTGAAAATATTGACCAATGAGGGAGGTATGGGCACATGGTCGGCTACCGAAAAACACAGCCCGTTGGCCTGTCCTTCGCCGTGGTAAGGGTCTTGCCCAAGAATAACGACTTTCACATCGTCAAATGAGCATTTGTCAAAGGCATGGAAGATGAGCCTGCCGGGAGGATAGACCTTTTGCGTGCGGTATTCGTTTTTGACAAACTCTACCAACTGCTTGAAATAGGGCTTTTCAAATTCGGCAGCCAGATGTTCTTTCCACGAAGGGGCAATTTTTACGTCCATGCGGGGCTATGAATTTTTATGAGAAACAATCCCGACGGGCTTTTGAAACCCGCCGGGATTAAGAGGTACTGATATTTCTTAAAGAAATTTCACAACAGTCATTTTTACACCTCTTCCATGAGCGAGCGGAAGGCATAAAACTTTCCGCCAAACTTGTCTTCGGTATCTTTGCGAAGTGTAGGCGCATATTTAGCCTCGTATTCGCGGAATCGCTCCATGCTTTCGCAAGTGTATTGGATGGTGTAGTTGTGTCCCGTGTCGTCTTCGGCGTTGGTGAGCAGGTGGAACATTTTAGCCCCCGTAAACATGCCAGTTGCCAGCACGTCGGGGATGTGCTTGTGTTTCATCCACTGCACCCACTCTTCGCGGACACTTTCGTCTATACTGACGGTAACGTTGTATGCAATCATCTGATTTTCAATTGTTTTACCAGCGAATCAGCGCCGATGCCCAAGTAAACCCGCTGCCAAAGGAACAGAGACAAACCAAATCGCCTTCTTTAATACGACCGGCTTCCCACGCTTCGCAAAGGGCAATTGGGATGGAAGCGGCTGTCGTATTGCCATAGTTTTGGATATTGCTTACTACCTTCTCATCGGGCAGGCCAAGGCGTTGCTGTACAGCCTGTGTGATGCGGATATTTGCCTGATGCGGCACGAGAATGTCAATATCTTCGGGCTTGTAATTATTGGCTTCCAGTGCTTCCATAATGGCTTCCGGCATACGGGTTACAGCGTGTTTAAACACATACTGTCCATTCATCACCGGATAGAAACCGCCACCGGGCTGCAATTCTTCAATCGGGTTGCGGTTTTTAGCGCTCGATTTCGGATAGATAACCGCAAGTTCTTCGGCATATTTGCCTTCGCTGTGCAGATGAGTAGAAAGAATGCCTTTGCCGGGTTCGTCGGTGGCAGAGAGTACGACAGCACCAGCCCCGTCGCCGAAGATAACAGCCACGTGGCGACCATGGTCGGAGTAGTCCAAACCGCTGGAATGGATTTCTGAACCTACCACAAGCACGTGCTTGTACATGCCTGTTTTGATAAACTGGTCGGCAACAGACAGCGCATAGATAAAGCCCGAACACTGCGCGCGCAGGTCAATGGCAGCAATATTGCGGAAATCCATTGCGCGCTGCAAAAGTACACCGGAGCCCGGGAAGTAATAGTCGGGGCTGAGGGTGGCATATACAATCAGGTCTATATCCTGAGGGGTGAGTCCGGCGCGTTGCAAGGCAATTTCAGAGGCTTTGACGGCAAATCCGAAGTTGGTTTCACCCTTTTCGGGGTCAAAATAATGACGTTGGCGAACGCCGGTTCTTTCTACAATCCACTCGTTGGTAGTGTTTACAAAGGCAGTCAGGTCTTGATTTGTAACAACTTTTTCGGGCACGTAGAAGCCCAAACCTGCAATTTTAGAGCTTTTCATTCAGCAGTGTGCGGTTAAAAATTCCATTTCATTTATTCAAAGTACCCTGATAGCAATCAAAATGCCTTCATTTTCGTTGGCAAAAATAAATAAAAACTTAGTTTTCAAGCGCTTAATTCGCTTAAACGGAAGAAGTCTTTCGGGCGGATGCCTTTATCGGTTTGTTGCAGCGTACAGCACTCATGTACGGGGTCGTGCTCAAAAAACAGCACCCAGTTTTCGGCTAATGCACGGTTCAGCACTTGTTCCTTTTCCTGCAAAGTAAGCAGCGGGCGCACGTCGTATGCCATCACGTAGGGCAGCGGAATATGACCGGCGGAGGGCAGCAAATCGCCGCAGAACAGCACTTTTCTGCCTTTGAAACTAATCAGCGGCAGCATTTGCTTTTCGGTGTGTCCATCTACTGCCACAAGTTCCACACCTTCTGCAAAAGGAACAACAAGCAATTGGCTGTCGGTTGTTTGTTGTGGCAATTGAACCATTTTCAGTTGCCCGCTCTCTTGCATGGGCAGCAGGTTTTCGCTCAGGAAACTTGCTTTTTCCCGCGCATTGGGCTGAATTGCCCACTGCCAGTGCGCCTCGTTTGTCCAATAGGTGGCATTTGGGAAAGTAGGTTGCAGTTTACCTTCGCCTGTGCGGACTACTCCCCCGCCACAGTGGTCAAAATGCAGATGCGTAAGGAATGCATCGGTGATGTCATTAAAATTGAGGCCAACCTTGTGCAACGAGCCTTGCAGCGAAGCATCGCCGTGGAGATAGTAATGGCTGAAAAACTTTTCGCTTTGCTTGTTGCCGATACCGTTGTCTATCAGTATCAAGCGGTTGCCTGTTTCAACCAGCAAACAGCGCATCGCCCATGTGCACATATTGTTGGCATCGGGCGGATTGAGATTTTGCCAAATGGTTTTAGGCACAACGCCGAACATAGCGCCGCCATCCAGTTTGAAAAAGCCTGTGTCTATCGTATGCAATTGCATGATTTTCAGATTTTTTGATGTTTTGTTAAGGTTTTATTAAACAGAAATGGACTTTCCGATAGGATGCACTAAATTTTAGGCGAATTAAACTCAACCTGTTCAATTTATGAAAAAACTTTATTTACTCATTTTGATGTGTTGGTTTGCCGCTGCGGCAATGGCACAAAACTTCAAAGGCAAAGTTACTGATAATGACGGCAACGGCTTGCCGGGCGTATCGGTTGCCGTTGCGGGCGGTTCGCAAGGAACGGTTACTAATGCGGAAGGCAACTTTGGCCTGCAACTCAAACAAGGCAATTACAAAATCCGTTTTTCATTTATCGGTTATAAGACTTTGGAACAAAATGTAACCATTGGCTCTGAGCCTGTTACATTAGATGTCAAACTGGAAGAAGACATTGTCAGCCTTTCCGATGTAGTTGTGTTGGGTTCTCGTTCTGCTGCCGTGCGTACAAACGTGGAAACGCCCGTACCGGTAGATGTAATTACGATGAAAGACCTGCAAATGACGGGACAAATTGAGCCTACACAAATGATTAACATGGTAGCACCTTCATTTAACTCTGCCCGCCAGACAATAGCCGACGGTACTGACCACATAGACCCTGCTACCCTGCGCGGCCTCGGTCCCGACCAAGTACTGGTTTTGTTAAACGGCAAACGCCGCCACAATCAGGCTCTTACCAACGTAAACGGCACCGTAGGGCGCGGTTCGGTAGGTACTGACCTGAACGCGATTCCTGCCGCTGCCATTGAACGCATTGAAGTGCTGCGCGATGGAGCAGCCTCTCAATACGGCTCTGATGCCATTGCAGGGGTTATTAACGTGGTGATGAAAAAAGAGGCCGGCACTTCGGCAAACCTCCACTGGGGACGGCACTATGCAGGAGACGGACGAGCACTCAACCTCGGCGTTTACCATGGTTTGAAAGTAGGCAAAGCAGGTACTATCAGTTTTGCGGGCGACTTCCGATTCCGCGAGCCTACCAACCGCGCAGGCGACTATACAGGGCCGGTTTACGTAAACTGGAACACAGGCACCGACATTGCCCGCCGCCAGCAACTGTTTGAACAAGACGAGGCATTGATTGCACAACGCGGTTTCAGCCGTGCCAAAAACATGCAAATAGGCAACTCTAAGGTGGACAACTTCGGCGGTATGGTCAATGGCGACTTGCGAATCGGTAAAAAAACCAATTTCTACTTTACAGGGATGCTGAACTATCGCCGCGGACAGGCTGCAGGCTTCTACCGCTATCCTTTCCAAACCACACAGGTGATTGCCGACCTGTACCCCAACGGATTTTTACCGCAAATTCATTCCACCATTTGGGACAGGTCATTCTTGGCAGGTCTGAGCGGTGAATTTGGCAACGGTTGGCGCTGGGATTTATCCAACGTATATGGCGGCAACTCATTCCGTTTTGATGTTAAAAACTCAAACAATGCTTCTCAATTTGCTTTGGGAGCACGTGCACAAACCGAGTTCTATTCCGGCAAACTGGGCTTCAACCAAAATACAACCGACTTTGGCGTTTCTAAGGATTTCGGTAAAGCAGTTGGTCTGAAAACCTTCAATGTAGCGGCAGGTTTGAACTTCCGCATAGACCAATACTCCATTGAAGCAGGTGAAGAAGCCTCTTGGCGAAACTATGACCCTGCATCGGGCAGAGCAGGCGGCGCACAGGTATTCCCGGGCTTCCAACCCGCCAATGCCGTTAATCAAAGCCGCAATGTGCTGGGTGCTTATGTGGACTTAGAGTCTGACCTGACCGATAAATTACTGGTAAACGTGGCCGGTCGCTTTGAAAATTACAGCGACTTCGGCAGTAACTTTGCCGGCAAGTTGAGCGCGCGTTACAAATTTGCCGATGCGTTCTCTGTCCGCGGCGCTATTTCCAACGGCTTCCGTGCGCCTTCGGTACACCAAAGTGCATTCAGTGCCATTTCTACGGTGTTCGTATCTGTGCCGGGTTTGGGCTTGCAGCCTCGCCAGCAAGGCACATTCCGCAATGGCAGCGCCGTTGCCAACGCATTTGGTATTCCTAAACTCAAAGCAGAAACCTCTGTAAACATCAGTTTTGGCGCTACCTCGCAAATTACCGATAACATCAGCCTGACCGTAGATGCTTATCAGATTGATATTAATGACCGCATCGTATTGACGGGGCAATTCCAGCGCGGTACTTCCCCCACAGGCCAGCGCATCGCACAAATTCTCGACCAAGCCGGCCAGCAGGAAGTAAACGCCGCCGTATTCTTTACGAATGCCGTGAACACGCGCACCAGAGGTTTGGACGTGGTATTGAGCGGCAATCAGCCTATCGGCAAAGGTACGCTGACGGTAACTTTGGCAGGCAATATGAACCGCACCGAAGTACAAGGCGACCCGAAAGTTTCGGAAACACTGCCTCCCGACCAGTTCGGCAACATCTTGTTTAACCGTCAGGAGCGCGCCCGCTTGGAACTGGCACAGCCACGCAGCAAATACACACTTGGTATGAACTACAAGGTAGGCAGCTTTGGTACCAACTTGCGTATTACTCGTTTCGGCCGCGTGGAATCGTATGACCCCGCCAACCCTGCATTAGACGAAACATTTTCGCCAAAAGTGGTTACTGACCTGAACGTAAACTACCGCATCACTAAAAACATAGGCATCATGGTAGGCGCTAACAACCTTTTTGATGTGTATCCCGACCCACTGCGCGTAAACCAATGGCCTACGCCAACCCGCACCACGTCGTTAGATAACACCTCGTTTAACCGCTTCATTTACAGCCGTAACGCTACGCAGTTCGGTTTCAACGGCGGCTATTACTATTTCAGCATCAGTGCCAACTTCTAATCAGCCGCACAAAGGTCTGCATCCGAGCGTCTGACCGACAGCCAATCCCGACAGGTCGTGTAAAGCCCCTGTCGGGATTTTTATTTTGTACTGTTCGCAGGTTTCTCCGCTTTATCCTTTATCTTTGCGTGGCAAATAAGAACACCTAATTATTTGCTGCATGGCCTCCTCTTTTGAATCTCCTTTTGTCATGGAAGCGCTCACATACGACGACGTATTGTTGCTTCCTGCCTACTCCGAAGTACTGCCCCGCGAAACAGACACTTCCACGCAACTGACCCGCAACATTCGTTTGAGCATACCGATTGTTGCTGCCGCAATGGATACCGTTTCGGAAGCCGAAATGGCAATTGCCATGGCACAAGAAGGCGGTATTGCGTTCATTCACAAAAACATGAGCATTCAGAAGCAGGCCGAGCAGGTGCGCAAGGTCAAGCGTTCTGAAAGCGGTATGATTGTAGACCCCATTACCTTGCAACCGCACATGAGCCTGCTTGAAGCCACTCGCATGATGCGTGAGATGAAAATCGGAGGGATTCCTGTGGTTAATGCCGAAGGGGCACTGGTAGGCATCATCACCAATCGCGACCTGCGTTTCCGAAAAGACTTGTCCGTTACGGTAGGCGAAGTAATGACCAAAGAAAACCTCATTACGGCTCCGGCAGGCATTGACATGAATCAGGCAGAAGAAATTTTGCAACAATATCGCATTGAAAAATTGCCGATTGTTGATAAAAACAACAAACTCATCGGCCTGATTACCTACAAAGATATTTTGAAGCGCAAAGATAACCCCGATGCCTGCAAAGACTCGCTGGGTCGTTTGCGCGTAGGGGCTGCCGTTGGCGTTACACCCGATATCATAGACCGCGTACAAGCACTCAAAAATGCGGGAGTAGATGTGATTACCATAGACACGGCACACGGCCACTCGCGCGGGGTAATTGAGACGCTGAAAATGGTAAAAAAACATTTTACCGATTTAGATGTAATTGTAGGTAATGTGGCTACTGCCGAAGGTGCAAAAGCATTGGCAGATGCAGGTGCTGATGCAGTAAAAGTAGGTGTAGGGCCGGGCAGTATCTGTACGACACGCGTTATAGCAGGTGTGGGAATGCCGCAACTGACGGCCGTGGTGGAAGCATCGCGCGCATTGGCAGGCTCGGGCGTGCCTGTAATTGCCGATGGTGGTATTCGTTTTTCGGGCGACATTGTAAAAGCTATTGCAGGCGGTGCCAACAGCATCATGATTGGCTCGTTGCTGGCAGGCACCGAAGAAGCCCCCGGCGAAGTGATTTTGCTCGAAGGAAGAAAATTCAAATCTTATCGTGGAATGGGTTCGCTGGAAGCTATGGAAGAAGGTTCCAAAGACCGCTACTTCCAAGACGCGGAAGACGATATCAAGAAATTAGTACCCGAAGGCATTGTAGGTCGCGTTCCTTACAAAGGCAGGGTAGAAGAAGTGATTTATCAGTTAGTTGGCGGCTTGCGTGCCGGTATGGGCTACTGCGGTGCACCAAACATTGCAGCGCTCCAAAAAGCCAAATTTGTGAAAATTACGGCAGCAGGTATGCGCGAAAGCCATCCGCATGACGTAATCATTACCCGCGAAGCTCCTAATTACAGCCGTTAAACACGTATCTAACAGCAACAGCAAACCCGATGCACAGCATGGATGCATCGGGTTTGCCATTAGTCGCATACCCAAATCAGGTTTCAGATGCGCAAACACCAAATTTTAATGATGAGACAGGCCGAGTTCCTGCTGAATTTCTTCTAATGATTTTCCTTTTGTTTCGGGAATGAAGCGCTGTACAAAGAGCAGGGTAATTACACTCAGCACGGCAAAAATGCCGAATGCCGTTGCGCCACCTGCGTTTTGCAAAATCCATGGGAAAGTCTGAACGACCAAGAAGGTAGATGACCAATGCAAGAAGATAGAAAACGACATGGCAGCACCCCGAATGCGGTTCGGGTACAGTTCGGCAACCACTACCCACATCACAGGAGCAAGCGAAGCTGCAAAAGATGCGATATAGCCCAAAATGGCAAACAGCACCCAATAACCCTCCAACTTATTCATGGCAAAGGCTGCCACCAGAATGCCCAGCGAAACAGCCATGCCCGCCGAACCCCACAGCATCAGCGACTTGCGCCCCGCGCGGTCTATCAGCCAGATAGCCACGAAGGTAAACGAGAGGTTAATTACCCCGATGATGATAGATTGCCAAAAAGCCGAACCGACGCCGGCACCTGCTTTCATAAAAATTGTCGGTGCGTAATAAATAATTGCGTTAATGCCCGTGATTTGCTGAAAGCAAGCCAGCAGCGTACCAATGGTAATCACATAGCCCATTTTGCCTTTAAACAGGCTGCCAAAATTTACCTGCTCGCGGTTGCTTCCCGCAAGCGAATCTTTAATTTCTACCATTGCACTCTCGGCGAAAGCAGCGCCGTTGATTTTGGTAAGCACCTGCAATGCCTCATCTGCGCGGTTATTTTGCACCAACCAGCGCGGGCTCTCCGGCACAAACAGCAAAGCAATCAGGAAAAGTAAAGCAGGGGCAGTTTCTACGCCGAGCATCCATCGCCAATTGTTTTCACCCAAGCCCACCAGCAAGTAGTTGGAGATGTACACTATCAAAATACCGATAACAATCATCAACTGATTGAGCGAAACAAGCCTTCCGCGCACATTGGCGGGCGATATTTCAGAAATATAGGTAGGGCAAAGAACGGATGCAGCACCGATGCCTAATCCACCTACGATGCGGAAAATAATAAACAGGTCAAAAGAAGTGGCGATGGCTGTTACAATAGCTGACAGCGTGAAAAAAATACCGGTGGCAATGAGCACGAGCTTGCGCCCGAATCGGTCGCTGAGTGCGCCCGAGCTCGCCGCCCCGATAGCACAGCCGATAATGGCACAGCCCACAGCCCAGCCTTCGCCGATTTCGTCTAACTGAAAATAGGTTTTGACAAAGGGAATTGCCCCCGCAATAACGGCAGTATCAAAGCCAAATAAAAAGCCGCCAAATGCGGCAATAAATGTGATGAACAGTAGGAAGTTGTTTTTCATTTTCAATTCGCTTTTGCCAAAGATAAGTAAGTAATCACATTAGAGCATACTTTTTACCGCAGCGTTCGCAAAGGCTCAACGCGGAATACGCTAAGAAAGTATACTTGGCGCAACACTTGGCGGTAGAACAATTTAAAGTATACTCTGTTACTTGGTTGTTTGCCAAATAAAAAACCGCTCTGCAAGGCGGAGCGGCTTTCGCAAATATGAATCAGCTTTAAAGATTTTCTACTTCATTTCAGTGCCTTGCGGCGCTTTGGCATTGGGCGGATTAGAGCCTTCCATTGTTTTGATATAGCTGGCTACTTGCAGGATTTCCTCATCGGAAAGTTTACCCTTCCACGAAATCATCCCTTTGGCAGGCACACCTTCGCGGATGACTTGGAATACATCGGCCAATTGTCCGCCATGCAGATAGAATTTATCGGTCAGGTTAGGCCCTACGCCGCCTTCCAATGCTTTGCCGTGGCAGGCTACACAGTTTTGGTCAAATACTTTTTTGGCATTTTCCAACTGTGCTTTGTCCGAAATCTGAACGATTTGCACTTTCACGCGGTCTTTATTGTCGCCGTAGCGAAGTACTGCCTGTGCTACTTCGGTCTGATATTCGGCATCCTGTAAGTCGTTCAGGCGGAAAACGTGGTAGTTAAGCAGGTACACGATGCCAAAGCCGATGGTAACATAGAAGAAATACGCTAACCACGGAGGCATACCGTTGTCCAACTCTTGAATACCGTCGTAGCTGTGGTCGGCCATTATCTCGTTATTGGCAACGCCGCTGAACAACCCGCGAATATCGGAAAGAATGCCTTTACCCAGCTCGGGCAGTCGTTTAACGGCTGCTTCGCCTTCGGGTTTAGGCTCCAGCGCATTTTGCAGGCTGATTAACTGACTGATGAGGGCTACTACCGCCGCACCAATCAGCATAATGAAAGCGGCAAAGGTTGTAACAATAATTTTTTCATTGTCAGACAGTTTTACGCCGGCAGATGCTGCTGCGGCAGGTACGCTCCCCGACGTAGCAGTTGCAGTAACAACCGGAGCAGGCGGTGCTTCGGGCTGCGCTACTTTCAGATAGCTCACCAGCGCCTCAATGCCCGCTTCGGGTATAGTACCCTCAAAAGCCGTCATGGCCACTTTGTTGTATTTTTCAAAAACCGCTTTAGCATCCGCATCGCCTTGCTCAATCATGCGGGTAGAGTTTTTGATAAAAGATTTTACCCATTCGGGCTTACGGCGGTCTAATACACCTACTAAATTAGGCCCGATAAGGTCTTCGCCCAACTTGTGGCAGGTAATACAGTTTTCGGTGAATAATTTTTTACCTTCGGCAACTGCCGCATCATCCTGTGCCTGCGCACTGAGGCTGCATCCTGCTATCAGAATGCCCGCCAAGGCGGCTTTGGTATATGATTTTAATTGTTCGGTTCGCATAAGAGAATAGCTTAGCATGAAAAAATGTTTGTCAGTTGTCCTCGTCGCTGTCTTTAAGAGGCAGTTCGGAGAGTGCTTGCATGGACTCCTTGTTTGCGCGAAACGCATAAACAAGTGCGGCGGTGAATAGCGTAAAGAATATGGTTAGGGAGATGATGGGGTAAATATCTACCCCATCAATAGACTCTAAAACGTTGCGAATCATGGCTATTGACTGTTTTTCTTAATGTCAGTTCCCAAGCGCTGCATGTAGGCAATCAATGCTACAATTTCCTTGTCTGGTTTTACCTCTATGCCGGCCTCTTTGAGGTTCTGCACAATTTGATTGGCTTGTTTTTTCAGGTCTTCGTTAGCAGTAGCCTCATAACCTTCGGCATAAGGCACACCCAGCGTGCGCATGGCTTTGATTTTGTCGCCCGTATCTTCTGTGTTAAGCGTTTGTTCAAACAGCCATGGGTAAGGCGGCATGATGGAGCCCGGGGTCATGGTTGTCGGGTCTAACATGTGGTGGTAATGCCATGAGTCGGGATATTTGCCGCCTACGCGGAGTAAGTCCGGGCCGGTTCGTTTAGAACCCCACAAGAATGGGTGCTCATACACATACTCACCTGCTTTGGAGTACTCACCGTAGCGCTCGGTTTCCGAACGGAACGGGCGAATCATTTGAGAGTGGCAACCTACGCAACCCTCGCGGATGTAAAGGTCTCTGCCTTGCAGTTCCAAAGGTGTGTAAGGCATTACACTCGCCAGTGTTGGTACGTTCGATTTAACTAACCATGTCGGTACTAACTCGACGATACTGCCAATTAGAATGGCAACGGTAGCCCAGAAAGCCATTTGTACGGGACGGCGCTCTAATCGGCGATGCCAGAAATCGCCTTCGTGGTTGGTATGCAATACGCCGCGTGCATAGGCTTGTGCAGGCTCATCTGCCAGAAACTTGCCGCCTACGGCAGTCATCACCAAGTTGTATGTCATCATCAGTACGCCTGTCAGATACAGCAGACCACCTACCGCACGCATGGCGTACATCGGAATAACGGCATTAACGGTTTCAATAAAGTTCGGGTATTGCAACATGCCTTCTGCATTGAATTGCTTCCACATCAAACCTTGTGTAAAGCCTGACCAGTACATCGGGATGGCATAGAACAAGATACCCAGTGTGCCAATCCAGAAATGCGCGTTAGCCAATTTCCAAGAGTACAATTGGGTGCGGAACATGCGTGGGAACAGCCAGTAGAACATGGCAAAGCTCAAAAATCCGTTCCATGCCAGTGCGCCTACGTGTACGTGTCCGACAATCCAATCGGTGAAGTGTCCAATAGCGTTTACGTTTTTCAGTGAAAGCATCGGGCCTTCAAAAGTTGCCATGCCGTAACCGGTCAGTGCTACTACGAAGAATTTCAGGATAACGTCTTCACGCACTTTGTCCCATGCACCGCGCAGGGTAAGCAGGCCGTTCACCATACCGCCCCATGAGGGAGCAATCAGCATTACAGAGAAGACTGTTCCTAACGATTGCGCCCAGTCGGGCATAGCTGAGTACAACAGGTGGTGCGGGCCTGCCCAAATGTAGATAAATATCAATGACCAGAAGTGAACGATGGACAAACGGTAAGAATATACCGGACGCTGGGCTGCCTTGGGCAAGAAGTAGTACATCAAACCCAAATAAGGCGTAGTGAGGAAGAATGCCACCGCGTTGTGTCCGTACCACCATTGTACCAGCGCATCTTGTACGCCTGCAAAGAGTGAGTAGCTTTTCAAAAACGAAACAGGCAGCTCAAAAGAATTGACAATGTGCAACACCGCAACCGTTACGAAAGTGGCAATGTAGAACCACATCGCTACGTAGATATGCTCTTCGCGGCGTTTAACCATTGTACCAATCATGTTAATGCCGAAAACCACCCACACAACGGCAATGGCAATATCAATCGGCCACTCCAACTCGGCATATTCTTTGGAAGTTGTGATACCTAACGGCAGTGTAATAGCAGCAGCTACAATAATCAATTGCCAGCCCCAGAAGTGGATTTTGCTCAGTAAGTCGCTGTACATCCGCGCTTTGCAAAGGCGCTGGATGGAATAGTAAACGCCCGCAAAAATGGCATTGCCGACAAAAGCAAAAATAACGGCGTTGGTGTGCAACGGGCGCAACCGACCGAATGTGGTGTATTGGATGCCGAAATTCAGTTCGGGATAAACCAATTGCAGGGCAATCCACAAGCCTACGGTCATCCCCACAATACCGAAGATAATGGAGGCATAGGCAAAATTGCGCACAATCGCATTATCATAACTGAATTGCTCCAGCATTGCCCCGGCGGGGACTTTCTTTTCCTCTTGGGTGAGTGTTTGCGGAGTTATCATAATGGTAGCAAATTGTTGGTTGATTACTTTATTTCAGTGGTTGATTGTTTTTTCAGTTCATCATCAAAAAGCATCCGTACGCTGGGCGTGTAGCTGTCATCGTACTGCCCGCTGCGAACCGACCAAATGAATATGCCTAAGAAAATCAGAGCCACTGTAATACTGATTCCAATAAGTAGAAAAATGACGCTCATAAAAATCCGGCTTTAAATTTTCTTCAAAACAACAGAACGCAACGGGCAAAAAAGATGATGTACGTCATCAATTGCGGATTTTTTTGCTATCATTAGCTTTTTTAATTTGGTGAGCTTGAAGAACGCGGATTGTTAACCGATGTTTTCCTAACATCTCAATCAGCATTCATTCGTGTTATCTGTCAAAATCTGTGTTCCGAGATATTCTTTACCAACAACCATGAATCAACCCAACCCGAACCCGCCTTCGTTTTCCCCTTTTGCCGCCATTGCCACGGCAACGGCTTTTGCCCTGATTATCTGCGTATTATGGCTATTGGGCGAGCCCATGTTGCCCGCATGGAGCATTCCGCTGGCTGCCGTTGCAGGCGCACTTGTCGTAGGCGGGGTGCTTTGGCGACAGGCTCAACAGCTCAATAACGCCGTTGTATGGCAACACCAAGAGTGGCAACACAGCAGTCAAGAAGCACAGCAACAGTGCCAAGACCGCATCAGTGCCTTGCAAAGCGAAGCCCGACAACTCACCGACCGCCTGAACCTGACCTATGCAGCCATTACCCAAGCAACTGCGGCAAAAGATTTACCCGAGCAACTGCAAAACCTCACCCGAGGGGCTGCTTCTGCCTTTGAAATATGGCTCTTGCAAGCCGATACGCTGCAATTTTTGGGCGGAACTACGGCAAGAAGCTACGACAAACCGTCTGTAACCGCGCCCCAAAACCTGTGGCAGTGGCTGGAACAACAACCTCAGGGCTTTGCGTGGCACAGCCCCGCCGAGACATTCCCCGAACCGACGCAAAATTTTCAGGCAACCTTTGTGCTGCCGCATCAAATTGCCGAGGGCAAACTGCTTACTTGGCAACTGCCTTCGGGAGAAAAGGGCTTTTTTCTGTTGGAAAAAATTACCGATGAATTGCTTACCAATGCACATTTGCAATTGGTGCGGGGCGTATTGGAACAGCATTTTACCCGAAAACAAGCCCGCGAAAACGCCGTAAAAATCGGTGAGCTGACAGCGCAAACGGCTGCCCTTGAAGAGCAGTTGCGGCAAAAAGAATCAGCCGTGCAACAGTTGCAACAACTCATCGGCGAAACCCGCACAGAGTTGAGCGCACAGAAAAACGAGTGTGCGCTGTTGCAAGACGAGTACAGGCTTATCTATGAAGGCGCACCCGGTGGCTTGGCATACTACACCGCCGAAGAGCCGATTGGCTTGTTCTACGAACCCGAAGAGCAGGTGCGTTTGCTGCATCGGCATTTGAAACTCAAATCCTGCAACAGCCAGTTTGCCCGCCGATACGGGCAGGAACATCCCCGACAAATGGAAGGTTCGCGCTTTGAAGCCCTGTTTCCTAATCCCAACGGGCGCGATACACTGGCAATTTTGGGGCAAATGCTCAAAAACGGACAGTTCGCCGAGGAAACCTTAGAGCAGGACAAAGAAGGCAACCTTTACCGCTGTTACAGGCAATACCGCGCCGTAAAGGCAGAAAATCATTTGTTGGGTGTTCTGGTGGCGCACCTGCGCTTTGCCAAACTCACCCCCGATGTTTCGCAAGCCGCGCTGCACGAGCGACAACTGCGCGCATGGGTAACGCGGCTGCCTGCCCTTTCCGCTTTGGCGGATGTTTCGGGCAATGTGAAAGAGCTTTCGCTCATGCTGGAAACCTTCACGGGCTTGCAAAAAGGGCAAAACCTGTTTTCGCTCATCCATCCCGAAGATTTGGCGGAAGTGCAACAGAAATACTACGCCGGTGCAGCCGCTTTGGACAGCATCCGTACCTTTGCGGCGCGTTTCCGCAATCGGGAAAACCAGTGGCGCGAAGGTGAGTTTACCCTGCACAATGCCAACGACGAATCAGTAGGCGGCGGCATGATTATCACCATCCGCGATGCTACCCAAGCCAACGAACGGCAGCGCAACAGGCAGGCGCAAATAGCACTGCTCACTGCCGTTTTGGACAACCTTGCCGACCCTGTTGCGGCAACGGATGCCAAACAAAACTTCCTGTATGCCAACCCTGCCATGAAGGCGCTGGCAGGCAACAATCACCTGCCGATAGAAGCATTGGCGCAACCGCCCGAAATAGCGGCACACTTGCTCTACAAGGGCGGCACGGCTGAAATTCGCTGGCGCAATCAGGCTTTGCAGCAAACACAGCGCATGGAAACGCACGTAGTCAAGTTGCCCGTGAATGCCGCAGGCGCACACACCGTTATTCATCTGCACGACGTAACCCGCAGCCGCCAACAGGCAGAGCACTTGCAGTTGCAATTGGATAAATTTTCGGGCATAACTTTGCAGGCGGCGGCAGCCATCGCCCTATGCGCCCCCGACGGCGAAATTCGCTGGGCAAACGAGGCGTTCCGCCAAGTTTTGGGATTTGGCAAAGAAGAAAAAATCAGCCTGTTGCAACTCTCTGACAGTGAGTCGGATACAAACCCGCAGGCATTGCTGGAAGAGGTAATCTTGCAGCCCGAACAAACCCTGTGCGCGGCGTTTTCATTCATCAACGCCAAAGGCAAAAAATGCTGGGGCGAGTGGACACTGCTCAATCTGGTGCGCCAAGAGGCAATCGGCGGGGTGCTGATTACCCTGCATGAGTGTACGGATGTGAAAATCTACGTCGAGAAATTAGCCCGACACTATCGGCACAGCCGCGCCCTGCTCAACCTTACCCGACAGGCAATCGTTCTGACAGACAAGGAAGGGCGCACACTTCTTTGGACTGCCGCCGCCGACTTTCTGCAACTGCGCGAAGGACAGCGCATCCAACGCTTGCACGACGATGATTTTTGGCAAACCGAAAACGGGCAAACCTTCCGCCATAGGCACACGCGGGCAGGCGAATATGCCACTGCCGATGTGGAAAACATCACCCCGCTTACAGAGTTGCGCGAGGCATTAGCCGATGCCCTTGCTGCCGAAAAAGAACAGGTGCGCCATACGTGCGATATAATCCTGCGCTTTGAGGCAATGCTTGCCGAACAACAAGCCCGCATCAACGCCTTGCAACACACTACCGATTTGGCGGTGCAAACTGCCGTTTCGGGTGCACAGGCAATAGCCGAAGCCCGCGCCCTGCTGCCCGAAATAGCATCAGCAAGCGAGTTGTTGCCTGTTTTGCAACACTGCATTCAGGATTGGTCGGCACTGCTGGAACGCTACGAAGAAATCGGCGAAACAACCGACATTGCCGCCAAACTACTGGAAATCAGCGCATTTCGCACCATCATATCAGGCTACGAACTGCCTGAAAAAACGCGGCAACTCATTGACTCATTGGCAGAAAAGCTAGGGGCTATCCATATGGCAATCAATCACTTGCAGCGTTTAGAGCCTGCTTTGAAATAGGAATCGGCATTTTTTGCGTAATTTTACGAGAGCTATATTAATTAATAGCTGCGTCCTTTTCTACACCGCCGGCAGGGACTTTTTCCGCTGAAGGGGTATTAGGTATCCCTGCCGGCAAGTGAAGCTCTGTCAGAGGATTAGGATGAAGGTGCTTTAACTTGACTGCTGCCTATTAAACCCGTTGATAAAATACCTGCTGCTTTATGGAACAACTCATCACCGACATATCCCAATTAGACCCGAACGGCATTTACACCTATGCCGACTATCTGCGCTGGCGATTTGAGGAACGCATAGAACTGATTAAAGGCAAAATCTTCAAAATGTCGCCCGCACCAAGTGCGAAGCATCAACATATTGCTGCTCAAGTACAAGGTCTCTTATTTATATACCTGAGAGGGAAGTCCTGTAAACTGTATTCTGCCCCGTTTGACGTTCGTTTATTGGATAAAAAGAAGACAAGCCGTGCCAATGGGGAGGTTTACACGGTCGTGCAGCCCGATATTTCGGTTATATGCGACAAGTCCAAAATTGACGAACGCGGCTGCATCGGCGCTCCCGATTTGATTGTGGAAATCCTTTCGCCGGGCAATTCCAAAAAAGAAATCAAAACCAAATACGCCCTCTACGAAGAAAATGGCGTGCGCGAGTATTGGGTAGTCTATCCGTCGGAACAAAGTTTGTTTCAGTTCGTTTTGAACAACGAAGAAAAGTTTGTGCTAAAAGCCGCTTTCGCCGAGGACGAAGTGTTCAACGCACACATTTTCCCTGATTTACAGATAGATTTGGCAGAAGTTTTTGCAGAGTAAATGCTTGCAGGAAACATGGAACAACTCATCACCGACATATCCCAATTAGACCCGAACGGCATTTACACCTATGCCGACTATCTGCGCTGGCGATTTGAGGAACGCATAGAACTGATTAAAGGCAAAATCTTCAAAATGTCGCCCGCGCCAAGTGCAAGGCATCAGAAAATAGCAGGTAGGCTACACGGAAATATGTTTGTGTATTTTCGCCAAAGCACTTGTGAATTGTACCCTGCCCCGTTTGACGTTCGTTTATTGGACAAAAAGAAGACAAGCCGAGCCAATGGGGAGGTTTACACGGTCATACAGCCCGATATTTCCGTGATTTGCGACAAGGCAAAAATTGACGAACGCGGCTGCATCGGCGCTCCCGATTTGATTGTGGAAATCCTTTCGCCGGGCAATTCCAAAAAAGAAATCAAAACCAAATACGCCCTCTACGAAGAAAATGGCGTGCGCGAGTATTGGGTAGTCTATCCGTCGGAACAAAGTTTGTTTCAGTTCGTTTTGAACAACGAAGAAAAATTTGTATTGAAAGCCGCTTTTGCCGAGGACGAAGTGTTCAACGCACACATTTTCCCCGATTTACAGATAGATTTGGCGGAAATTTTTGCAGAGTAAACATATGCTCAAAGCCGCTTTCCGCCTGATTGTCAATGCCTGTTTTGCCATTGTGCGACGCGTGCTGCTAACAGCCGCGGGCGGTGCGGCTGTCAATTGGCTGTTTGCTGTCGTTTTGTTCGTTGCACTTTCGGGGTGGACTTTTGCAAAAGTTGCCCTTGTGGCCATCGTGTTTCTATTGGGTTTTCCCGTAGCTTGGTTGCTGCTGGGCAAAACCTACGGTTTGCGACAGGGCATTTACGAATTGGCTACCACGCACAAAATTGCACTTTTTGAATATTTGATATATCAACTGACAGTAATCGCACAAGCCAAAACTTTGGACAATCCGAAAATGCAACAAGGTTTATTGCAAAGTCGTCAATGGTTGGCGCAGATGCCCGCGCCCGTTCGTTGGGTGATTAGCGGGCTTGCAAACTATCTGCCACTCAACGAAATTTTACAGGAAGTGATTCAAAATCAAAAACTTACCGAAGAAAACCTGATAGCAATCAGTCGTTTGGCGGCTCAAAAGTTGGATACCCGCACCAATATCGGTTTGTTGCAACCTTCGCCGCGTCCGTTGCAAGTGCTGGCGGCGTTCAATTTGGCGGCAATGGTGTTGGCGGGTGTTTTAGCTTAGAGAATACACGTTGAAAATGATGCCGAGTATAAAGGGCTCATATATTCCAAAGCCTTTTCAACTCTTTTTCAAGAGTCTGATTTTCAAGCGTATATTCTAAAAAGTAGTTGAGCGTTTCTTCAAATGACCGACGCGCGCCTTTTAATGTTCGGTCATAGCCGGTAAGGTCTAAGGCGGGTGAGTAAACAAAATAGATATTGTCTTCCTTAAACTCAACGACGGGTAAAGAAACTTTGATTTTTCGCATAGCTGTATATAATTTCTAAGCTACACAAATATAAACAAAGCGTTCTTACTGCCCAAAAACTACGCCCCTGCCCCTTCTTTCAATCGTTCGGCATTGTCGGCGATGCGTAGTTGCTCAATAAATTCACCGATGTTGCCGTCCATTACCGAAGGCAGGTTATAGACCGTCAAGCCGATGCGGTGGTCGGTAACGCGGCTTTGCGGGTAGTTGTAGGTGCGGATTTTATCGGAACGGTCGCCGCTGCCTACCATAGAACGGCGCTGAGAATCAATGGCTTCGTGTTGTTTTTGCAACTCAATTTCGTAGAGGCGCGAACGCAATACTTTGAGGGCTTTCTCAAAGTTCTTGATTTGCGATTTTTCGTCTTGGCAGGAAACCACCAAACCCGTTGGGATGTGGGTCAGGCGCACGGCAGAGTAGGTCGTATTTACCGACTGCCCACCCGGACCGGACGAACAGAAGGTATCCTTGCGGATGTCGTTCATGTTGAGTTCCACTTCCACCTCTTCAGCTTCGGGCAGCACTGCCACGCTGGCAACCGAGGTGTGAATGCGCCCTTGCGTTTCGGTCGCGGGAACGCGCTGCACGCGATGAACGCCCGACTCATATTTGAGCATTCCGTACACGTCTTCGCCCGAAACCGAGCAGATAATTTCTTTATAGCCGCCTGCCGTACCTTCCGTATAGTCAATCAGTTCTACTTTCCAGCCTTGTTGTTCGGCAAAGCGTTGGTACATACGCATCAGGTCGCCGGCAAAAAGCGAAGCCTCATCGCCGCCTGCACCCGCACGGATTTCAAGAATAACGTTTTTGCTGTCGTTGGGGTCTTTGGGAATGAGCAGTTGCTTGATTTCTTCTTCTAATGCTTCCTGTTTGGGCTGCAATTCGTCCAATTCAGCCTTTGCCATTTCGCGGAAATCAGGGTCTTTTTCGGTGCGCAGCACTTCGCGGGCACTTTCAATATTGGAAAGCAACTGTTCGTACTCTTCGTATTTGCGCACAATTTTTTCCAACTCTTTGTACTCTTTGTTCAGTTTCGCATAGGCTTTCATGTCAGCCATGCTTTCGGGCTGAATAATCAAATGCGAAACTTCCTCAAAACGCTTCTTGATTTCTTTTAATTTGTCTATCATGGCAAAAGGCGCAAATCGCGGGCGCAAAGATACGCAAAAACTTAGTTTAAAATCATCGGGAAATCCAAACCAAATGCCTAACTTGAATCGCTCAATGATTCATTTACCCTCTCATCACATCCATGAAGCCGCTTTGGAACAAACTGCAACATGCCCCGCGATTTAAAGAAGAAATTAATGCGTGGGTAGCGGAAGGGATTATCAGCGAATCGCAAGCGCAGGAACTGATGCGTCGCTACGAATTGGATGTGCCGCCGCCGTGGTACATGCAGTCGGGGTGGCTGTTGCGCGGTATCGGTTTGCTGGTGGTGGCTGCGGGCATCCTGCTGCTGATTGCCGAAAATTGGCAGCACTTACCTGTTGTTGTGCAAATGCTCATTGGCTTGCTGCCCTTAGCGGCAAGTTATACTATTGCATGGCGCGAAGATGCCAAAGGCAGAACGCAACAGGCAGAACTGGCAATGCTTTTCGGCACGCTCTTGCTGGGTGTGAATATCTGGTTGCAGGCGCAGATTTTTCACATTTCGGCTTATTACCCTGATGGACTTTTATGGTGGATTATCGGTGCATTGCCCGTGATTTTTTGGTTTGGTAATAAAATCTTGCACTTTCTTTTTACTGCCTTGGCGTGCGTATGGTTGGGTATTCAGTTTGAATATGAGCAATTTTCACTCTGGGCAATACCGATTGTCGGCTTGCTGTGCTACATGGAATATCGCAAACCCAATGCGTGGACGCTGGTTGCCTGCATTGCGCTGGGGCTTTGGTTTTTCTTAGGTTTGCTCATTTACGAAGTGCGGCATTTCAGGCAAGGCAATTGGGGCGAATTTAACATTGCAGTGATGTTTGCCGCTGCCTATCCGCTGCTGTTTTTGCTGATTTTTCAACGCATAAAGCCCAACTACGGCGAACGCGCCGCGTGGCTGTTGGAAGCCTTGGCAATGCTATTTATTGCAGGGCTTTTCTTTGTGCTGACTTTTGAAGGGCCGTTGCAAGAGTTGGTGCGCTCTTCTGCCGGTGCATCGTTGCCCATTACCGTTTGGGGCATGACGGTTGTAGCGCTTGCCTTTGCCGCCTTTACGGTTGTACAAAACAAAGGACTGTTGCCCTACGTTGCTGCCTTTTTGCTAATGCTGATATGCTACCTGATACCCTCACTTGCCCTTTCTCATGAGGAAGGTCGCAGTATTTCTGCCGACACCTACCTTATTTTGATGAACACGGGTTTTGTACTTTTTGCAGTTGCGCAAATTGTTTCGGCAATAGCCATAACCCAACAAAAAGGCTCTTTTATGTCGGGAATTTTCTTTTTGATGGTGTGGCTGTTGGGGCGCTACATCGCGCTGGTGGAAGATTACGTTACTACGGCGATTATGTTCATTGCCTTTGGTGCGGGTATTTACTATCTGAGTTCGTGGTGGGATAAACGCCTGAACGCACAGTCGGGGAAGTGAAACGAATCGGTAGTATATCTTTGTTGGCAAGAAAACCGCCTAATGTTCATGAAAAAAGAATTCAACGTCACCGGTACGTGTCGCCCTGCCGAGCATTACATGATGGATGATACTCGCCGTTTTACGGCTATTATGGACTTTGTGGAACGGGGTAAATATTTTGTCATCAACCGCCCGCGGCAGTACGGGAAGACGACCATGCTTGCAGCCTTGCGCAAAGAGTTGCAAGAACGGAGCGACTACTTGCCCATTGTCATGAATTTTCAAGGCTTGGATTCTTCGGTATATGCAAGCGATATTGCTTTTGGGCAGTTTTTTTACAAACAACTTATCAGCGCTTTGCAGCGTTCACCGGAATTTGAAAATAAGCAAGTGTTAGCCGAATTACCTCTGCCTGAACACATTACCGACTTGTCCGAACGAATTACCGATATTGTTCACCTGACTCCTAAAAAGTTGGTTTTGCTGATAGATGAAGTAGATGCAAGCAGTAATTATGAGCCTTTTTTGGTTTTGCTGGGCATGTTGCGCACCAAGTTTTTGAACCGCGACCAGCCCGAACATGCTACCTTTCACAGCGTCGTATTGGCAGGCGTACATGATATTAAATCTTTGAAATTCAAGTTGCGCAACCCCGAAGACGCGCAGTACAACAGCCCTTGGAATATTGCAGCGGACTTTGATGTGGTAATGGAATTTTACCCCAACGAAATTGCCCATATGCTCAAAGAATACAGCCAAGCCGAAGGCGTGCAAATGGATTTTGAGGCAATTTCCGAGAGGTTGTACTACTACACGTCGGGCTATCCGTTTTTGGTGTCCAAACTTTGCAAAATAATTGCTGAAAAAATTCTGCCCCAAAAGGCAGACAAAAGCCGTTGGACATTGGATGATTTGGAAG